>JBCCEO010000040.1:0-20650 GCA_039030255.1 Planctomycetota bacterium
CTATGGTCCACGAAAGTTTGCAGCGCGATTCCTGGGTCACGGTACTCCGTTTCAAACGCGTGACGGAAAGTGGTGGTGCACCGCATTTTTCAATGGCAATGTCCCACCGCTATCACGAGAAGGCATTCAGAACCGCGACTTGTCTGAAACAGCCCAGACGATAAACCAGCGAGGCACAACGATTGTTCCATTGGATGTCAAAGTTCTTAAGGATGGCGAGGTTTACATCCGCGCCAAGGATCCTGACTACGCAAATCCAGGTCCCGATGAAGCGCAAACGAACTTCGATTGAATAACGAGGATTCATGATGAAACTATTGACACTTTTTGGCCTGATTCTAATTGCACAATTTGTGGCTGGCCCGCTTCCTCCCACTCTCGGAATCGAACTGGAACGAGGGTTCAGTTTGACCAAGCCAAATATCGTGCTTATTGTCGTCGACGATCTCGGTTGGAATGATGTCGGCTACCACAACTCGGAAATGCATACGCCGAATATTGATAGGTTTGTCCAAGAGAATATTGAACTCAAGCGATTTTATGTCGCACCGCAATGTTCTCCCACTCGCGCCGGATTGCTAACCGGCCGTTACCCCCATCGATTTGGAATGCTCGACCACGTCATCTCACCGACTCAAAATGACGGGCTACCCGAAAGCGAATACACGGTGGCCGAAATGCTTGGTGATTCTGGATACGAGGACCGGGCGATGATCGGAAAATGGCACCTTGGTTTGCGTAGCAAAATATTCCATCCACTCAATCATGGCTTTACAGAATTCTATGGCCATTACAACGGCGCGATTGACTACTTTCGGCACGTTCGACGAGGAGAGCTTGATTGGCATCGCGACTACCAGACGGTCGAAGAACCGGGTTATTCGACAGCCCTCCTCACCGATGAAGCAGTTCGTTTTATCCAAGAAAACCGCGTGGCAACCTCACCTTTCTTTCTCTACCTCGCCTACAATGCCCCACATTCGCCACTGCAAGCTCTTGACGAAGATCTTGAGTTGGAAGGATTCAAAAAGAGTGCCGGCCGCATGCAATCAGACGACTTGCGTCTCGCAAAGCGTGAAGGAGACCTGAAGTACGGACTGGCCGGAACTGGCAACAACAAACGCCAGACTTTCAAAGCCAATGTTCGCGCCCTAGACCGCAACCTAGGTCGACTTTTTAAAGCGATTGACGACAGCGGAGAAGGCGAAAACACGCTGGTGCTCCTAACCAGCGACAACGGTGGGATCCCAAGTCACGGCGGCAGCAATAGTCCGCTGCGTGGCAACAAGTTCCAAATATATGAGGGCGGTGTACGAGTGCCCGCCGCTTTGCGTTGGCCAGCAGCTTTCCCACAACCCAAAGTCATCGAGGACACATTGTCCTATGTCGATGTCTGGCCAACCCTAGCCGCCATCGTTGGTCATCAGACAAAAATAGAAATTGACGGACAGGATATGCTGCCTCGTTGCAACGCCGAGGAAGCGTCTTGGGATCGAACACTATACTTGCGGGAGGGAGGAGTCATCGATGGCGAATGGAAACTCGTAGCAATGGACAAAGATGGAGCGGATATCGGGAAGAGCGGTCAGCTATACCACCTCAAGAATGATCCTTTCGAAACAAAAGACCTCGCAAAGAAAATGCCAGTTAAAGTACGTGAACTGGCCGCGCTCGTCGAAGAACATAGGCAGCTTAAAGGTCCGGCATTCAAATCTCAATACAAAGGCGACTGGCCGCCAAAGAATTGGAAATTGCCTGATGAGCCGAAGGAATAGTCGAGTGGGCGCTATCCTACAGCTGTTTGCAACTTGCACGATTTTCAAATTAGTGCCCAATGAAGATAGGAGAAAAATGAACGTACTCCGCCCATTCGCCTTCGCTGTTTGCTTACTATTTGCTTTCGGATTTTCTCAAGCCTTTGCCGAGAAAACGCGGGTCGTCATTCTTGCTGACATGGGAAATGAACCCGACGAAGAACAGCAAATGGCTCATATGCTGATGTACTGCAATGATTTTAAGCTAGAAGGATTGATTGCCGTTTCCGGAAAACCACTCAATTCTGGACGCAACGATGAATTCAAATCAAAACTACATCCGGAGCTCTTCCACGAACTAATCAGCGAATACGGAAAAGTCCGAACGAATCTGATGCTGCATGCCGACGATTGGCCCACGGAGACCTACCTTCACGAGATCGTCAAGCCTGGCATCGTCCATTACGGAATTGCGGCAGTCGGGGATGGCAAAGCCACGGAAGGCACAAATTTGATTTTGGAATGTGTCAAACGAAATCTGAGCGACGGAAATCTGTTCCTTGTAGTGAACGCGGGATCCAATTCTCTAGCACAAGCCCTATGGGACCTGGACAAGGACGAATCCATTTCAGCCTCGGACAAGACAACGATGCTGAGCCGAATATTCGTATTCGAAAATGGCGCACAGGATAATGCAGGAGCTTGGATCACAAAGAATTTCCCCGCTATAACTTGGTACCGCAGTAACTATCAAACCTACGCCTACGGCGGCAAAGAGAACGCCAGGGCTGCTGGCACCTATTGCTGGGAACCCTTTCCGTTTTCCGGAAGAGGGCAGCATCAGTGGACTTCCAAGCACGTGCAACAAAATCATGGACCGCTTGGACAACGTTACCCCGACCGAGGAAAAGGGCGAGCCTTTGTCGAAGGAGGTGGAACCATCGCCTGGATCGGGCTAGCGAACCGAGGTCTGTTTAGCCCATGGCATATGTGGTGGGGAGGCTGGGGAGGTCGAGTTTCGAGAGAAAAACACAAGAACGTAATGTCCCGCCACCCCTCGATTGTCAATGGAGTTGTTTTCAAAGGCTCTTCCTTTGCTCCCGCAGAAAAAACACTGTTGGACTTTATGGTTTACGAAGCAGATTCCGAAATCGAAACGTGGACGGACCCAGTTCATGGAACGGAGTTCAACCATTTTCAGGTTCCGGTTTGGAGATTCCGCCGGGCTATGTGGAATGACTTCCGGGCACGGATGGACTGGTGTGTTTTGCCCTTCGGCGAAGCCAATCACAACCCCATCGCTGTGCTCAACGGGGATTCTTCTGACCAGATCCTCATAGAGAAGCGCACTACACCTGGTACGACAATCCAATTAAACGCGGGAGGCAGCTCCGATCCCGACAACGACGAGTTGTACTATCGTTGGTGGCATTATCGAGAAGCCGGCACGTATTCCAATTCAGTTACCATCCAGCAGCCACACGTGTCCAATACTACTTTCGTTGTTCCAGAAGACGCCCAACCTGGTGATGAAATTCACATCATCTTGGAAGTCCGAGACCACCGACAGGAAATGGCATCGCCCGATTCAGATGACTACATACCGCTTACCGACTACCGAAGGTTGGTCATTCAGTTGAAGTAAGCTCCCAAATGACGAATCAGTTCACTATTTCGGAAGTTGGGCCGCAATGCCGATTCTTGCGCGGCCTCTGTGCGCATTAGGGTTCTTTCTAGATTGCTCCGAGCAGCTTCCTGACCGATTCTCAAACAAATTTGCTTGAAGAATATCGAATCAAAGATAATTCGAGTTGTTTGAATCCTCACCTACCAAAGTGAACTACCTAACCAGAATCAATTGTCGAAATTGCACAACTCTACACCATGTTTATTCGCCTCAATATTCTCGCAATTGCTCTGATGGGCCAGTACCTAAGCTTCGCGTTTTTCATCCAACCGGCACGTGTTGGAGAAAACAAATTCCACGACTTCACACTCTCTCACTTCCAGAACCCAAGCAATCAACTCTACGAAAATCGGTTTCAGAAGATATTGAAGATGCTTCGATCAAACTTCGCGTCGAAGACGCACCGCTAGACATCAGTGACCTACCTGTCGGCAAGACGAAAACGGTCGCCCTGAAAATACATAGTCCAAGCAAGCAAAAGATCCGAATCGTTGGTTTTGGTGGTTCTTGTGGCCCGCTCGGGTGTACAGAAGCATTCACGCCCGAAACTCTTGCCATCGCCCCTGGGCAATCCCAAACAGTCGAGATTCTCTTCAAATCTGCTGCGGCTCCTGGGCCAATCCTTTGTGAATTCACGATGCATTATGCAAGCGACACAGTATCGAGCCAAAAGTTTCAAATAACTGGCAACGCCATTGAGGAAAAACAGGATTGAAGTCGCTCGGCAAAAAAAGCGGACTGGTCGTTTGCTTCTCCCAGATCTAGTCCTGAGCTTGCAACTCCTCTAGGAATGCGAGAAGGTCCGCCAAGTCTTGAGCCGTCATCTCCGCCGCCAAACCGACGGGCATGAGTGAGGTCGTCAACTGCTTTTTCTGCAACACCTCATCAGGATGCACTTCGTGGGTCTTCCCATCAGCAGATCGAAGTACAATCTTTTCCGCAGAGCTGGAGAGCATCAGTCCCGCAATGACTTGTCCATCCTCGGTCAGCACGCTTTGCGTCATGTACTCCGCTTCAATTTTTTCCGATGGCCGCAGAATCGAAGCTAACAAATCGGACTTGCTCCGAGCAAGCATCTTTTCCAAGTCTGGACCGACCATCGTTCCTTGCCCTTCCAAGCGGTGGCAGTTTCTGCACTGTAGCGTTTTTGATGCAAGAAACTGTTTCCTTCCGTTTTCAGGATCGCCTCGCATGGCCAAAATCTTCGCCTCGTCAATTACGCTACCAAGTCGCTGCGTTCGCTGGTGTTGCGGAAGCAGCCGATCGTAGAGTCCAAGGCTAATCGAATCGGAATCTTGTTTGTGGGCTTTGGCCGCCGCAATTCTATCTTCCCTCGGCAACTCAATCATTTGTTGGAATTGCCGAAGCGGAAGGGACAAGGCGTTTTCATTCTGCGATTGCTCGGGATCCAAAGAACGGATCCAATCGTGCACCAGCTTCAATCCTTCACGGTCATTGTCACGACTCCAGAGTTTGGGCATGTGCCCGTTTCCGGCAGTCGCCATACGATAGTACAAAATCGAAGAATACGGATCGCCAGGCACGATGACTTTCGGCTGCTCCAAGCCAAATCCACCTTGCGTCGTTGGAAACGACAGAGCGTTGATCTGTTCGTTGCTGTTGGAAAAAACTAGATCCAAGGCAACCGTCCCACCTCCGCCGCGGCAATGACAATGCGCGCAATTGGCGTGCAAGTAAGCTCGAGCCCGATCTTCAATTGCGTGCGTCGCATCGAAAGGCTCTACCATTTCCCGCAACTTCCAGCTAGGCGGGGCTGCCTTATCAAGAATCCCTAAACGCACAAACTCTTGCACAGCGGGATTCTCTGAGCCAGCCAGATTGCGCATATTCTGGTAGCTGAATGAAATGGCTCCGCCCGTTTGATTCGTGTGGCAAGCCCGACATTCGGCCCGACTGTGATGCCGCCAATTCAAAGTCGCCGGCTCTCCGTCTTCGTCGAGTACCTGAAACTGCGAACTGGCACCACTGGAAGATAGCAGCGTTGCGTCACTTTGATCTTCATTCCAAACGTAGCAGTAGGGCTGCCACGTCAATCCGTCGTGATGCAACACTTGGGTTTCAATACGATGCGGGATCGTTTTCCCATCCTTCACAATCTCTTGCGAAATCGTTTTTACGAAAACAGAATCAGGAGGATAGCGCCAGTTGCGTTTTCGCTTTTGTGAAACGACTTGGCCCATATTTGGCAGAGCAACAGCAATGCGACTTTGCGCGCCGCCTTGGTAAGCACCGGCTGCTATTTCATATTCGTAAACGCCAGGAGAAAACTCGTGCTTCGCCGTCGAAGTAAACACCCCAGTTTCGCTGAGTCGCGTTGGGAATTGACTTGGCTTGCCAGCATTCGGATTCGCCTCGAGATGATAAATTCCGCCGTTGTAGCTCATGACCAGGACTTCACCATCACGTCCCGTTGTAAAGGAAATGATTGGTAGCCCAGTTTCAGCCAACAACTCCTTGTAGGTCACTTGATCGTTTTCGAATCGCATGCCCCACAACAGTCCAGTCACGTAATCGCCGTACAGAAAGGTTCCCTCAAGTTCTTTAAATTGCTCTCCTCGATAGACAACGCCACCGGTTACAGACAGTCCTTCGGTATGCGGGTAGGCCACTAAGGGCTTGCGAATAGGCGTCGGCCCCACTGCAATGTCGGAGCGAATCGGTTGCGGACCTTCGACAATAGACCAACCATAGTTTCCGCCTTTCTCGACGTGAAAAACTAATTCCCAAAGTTCCCAACCAACGTCTCCGCACAGAATATTTTGAGTCGCGTCATCGATACAAAATCGCCATGGGTTGCGAAATCCGTACGCGAAGATCTCTGGTCGAGCTCCTGCCAAGTCGGTGAATGGATTGTCCGCAGGAATCGAGTAGAGCTTGTTGCCTGAAGGATGATCAACATCAATGCGGCAAATCGTGGAACGCAGATCCGAGAGATCCTGGCTGACGTTGTATTCGTCGGGCGGATAAGGCTTCGCACCGTCTCCCGCGGAAAAGTACAGAAGGCCCTGCTCATCAAATCGGATGGAACATCCGTTATGTCCGCCGGATGCCCAAGTGAGCAATACTTCTTCCGATGCAAGTTCCAGCTTAGGTTTGCCCCCGAGTTCTAAAGTAAAACGCGACAACTTCGTGCCATCTGGCTTGGCAACGGGCTTTTCCGAATAGCAAACGAATACTTGTCGATTCTGTTCAAAGTCGGGATGTGGGCAGATCGAAAACGCTTGGGCAAAATTTTCGCTCTGTTGTCGAAGATTTCCAATCTCAATCGCCGCATCGCAATCTTCATCGTCTTCAAACAAATAGATTTTGCCTCCAACTTCAAGCACCAACATCTTGCTGGTTCCTGGCAGCACGGACAATTCCACCGGTTGTTTGAACTGAAGATTGGGATAAGCCCGCCTGACGGTGAATGGCTTCGGGGCTTCCGGTGAGCCTTGGATACGAGAATTCGTCCAAGGAACACGATCATCGGACAGGGAAATAGATCGCAAGCCCACGAAAACAGCCAGCCCAATCAGGGCACACCGTAGCGGAACTCGCCCAAACCATATGCGAGAGCAATGCATCAACTTTTGCCAGGAAACGAGGGAGGGGCGTCCACCTTGCTGCATGTCTCGCTAGCACTCGCTAGGTAGTAGACTTGGCAAGATTTACGTTCATAATCTTAACCTAATCAAAGGCCTAATTGGCGAAATGAACCAAGAACCGCGGCTCAACGACTCTGCGCGGCGGATTTCATTCGGCCAAGACATATAACTTTCGCGAAGTCCAATCATGAAACAAATCACCATCGCGCTTACATTGGCACTGTTTTTCGCTCTTTCGGTTTCTAGGGGAGTTGCGGCCGACCGGCCAAACATTGTCTACATCTTGCTCGATGATGCAGGCTACGGCGATCTATCTTGCTATGGCCAAGACAAATTTGAAACGCCAAATATCGATCGGCTGGCCAGCGAAGGAATGCGATTCACGCAGCATTATTCTGGTTCGACAGTTTGTGCACCGACGCGTTGCTGTTTGATGACCGGTGTGCACACTGGGCATTCTTACGTACGCGGCAATCGCGAAGTAAAACCAGAAGGGCAAGCCCCAATGCCGGCCGACATCGTCACCTTGCCAAGATTAATGCGGAGCGGCGGTTATGTGACCGGAGCATTCGGCAAATGGGGCCTAGGATCACCATCCTCGCCGAGTGATCCTGCGGAGCACTTTGATCTGTTTTTCGGATACAACTGCCAGCGCGAGGCCCATACGTACTATCCAAAGCACCTGTGGAAGAACAAAGAGAAGATTTCCATGGACGGCGAAACGCACTCAGCGGACGTCATCCAAGCAGCTACACTCGAATTTATCCGCGAACACAAGGACAAGCCATTCTTTGTGTTCATGCCAGTCACAATTCCTCACGCGGCCATGCATGCGACAGAGGAATACATTGCTCCGTTTCGTAAGAAGTTTCCAGAGTTCGAAAGCAAGACTGGCAAGTACGCGGGAACGACCGTGAATAATCCAATCGCGGCTTTCGCTGGAATGATGACTCAAGTCGACGTGCATGTTGGCCAAGTCCTAGATCTGCTTGAGGAATTGGACCTAGACGATAACACTCTTGTCATGCTCAGTAGTGATAACGGTCCTCACATGGAAGGTGGCCACGATCCCAAGTTTTTCGACAGCAACGGACCACTCAAAGGCCACAAACGAGACCTTTATGACGGCGGTGTGCGAGCTCCACTGATAGCTCGCTGGCCAGGAAAGATCAAGGCCGGTACCGAAAGCCAACTCATTTCGGCCCATTGGGACATGCTTCCTACATTCTGTGAACTTGGCAAAGTCAAAGCCCCCGTAGGCATCGATGGAATTTCGATGGTCAACGAATTGATGGGCAGGCCCCAGAAGAAGCATGATTATTTGTACTGGGAATTTTACGAGCGAGGCGGCAAGAAGGCGGCACGGTTTGGCGACTGGAAAGCAATTCAGCAAAACATCAATAAGAATCCGAAAGCTCCGATCGAGCTATACTTTTTGCCCGACGACATTGGTGAAGAAAATAACGTTGCCGACGAGCATGCCGACAAGATCGCTCAGGCCAAGAAAATCTTCGAAGAGGCCCACACCCCTTCCGAGTTCTGGGCCTTTGGCGGGAAGAAAAAGTAGCCAGTGCTGCCCGGTGTTCTATCGATCCTGCATCTTGATGGCATAGAAAAATGGGCCTTTAGCTTGCTGGGCAGCCGCATAGAGCTCGTTTGCTTTTTGGGCATTGCCCAGCTTGGAATGTAGCTCGGCCATATAGAAGGCAGTATCGCGACTGATGTTTCCTCCTTGGGCCACGATGCTGAGATGCGCCTGGGCTTGCTGCAAATCGCCTAAGCGGTACTGGACCCACCCCAAGGTCGCACGTGCTTCCAAGTCGTCCTGACGATTCCGCACGTTGGACTCAGCGATCTGAAGTGCTCGAGCCCGATCCGATTCTTCTTCCAGTTCTATCAGGGTGAGTGCGAGTTGATTGCCAACCGAATAGGATGCTGGATCCTCGCGATGCAATTTGGAGAGCGACTTAGCAGCTTGGCCATAATTGCCTTGCATGCGGTCAGCGAGTGCACGGAGATAGGGGATCTCAGTTTTTGGCAGTGGAGCCGTCCTCAAAGCACTTAAGTCTTTTTCCAAAGTCTCTTGAGCCCGTTCGCCCTGGTTACTCCAAATCAACCAGCGAGCAAAGTGGATTTGCGTATCGGCCGGAGCGCTATCCATCGAGCGCTGGTACCACTCTTCGGCCTCTTTCACTTTCTGCTGAGATTCGAAGAGCTTCGCCACCGTCAATTCTGCCGGCTCAACGATATCAACCAGCACAGCGAACTGCGAAAAACGCTCGACGCTTTTCTCCAGTTCCCCCAAGTGAAATTGCACGCGTCCTAATCCTTGCAATACTCGAGCGGTCAAATCCGATTGTTCTTTTTGATCCAGCTCGGCATGTAGAGTTTCATAGATTTCAAGTGCCTGAGTCCAGTCACCGCGTCCCTCACAGCAGTTCGCCAACAGAAGTTCGACTTGCTGCTTCGCCTTTGCTTGGCGATCCTCATCCCACTTCTCAGGGAACTTGGCATCTCTGGCAGCGGTACCATGGACCCACGCGTCGAACCACCGGCCTTCCTTCATGGCGAGCATACAGAAAGACATTCGCAAATCGATACGATCAGGCTCTTTTATCGCAAGCGATTCCATCAGAGCGCGTGCCTGACGAACATTTCCTCTTTGCATGTATGCTGAGGCCAAGATTAGTTCCGGATGAACGCTACCGGGATCTGCCGCATCAATCTCTTGAGCCGCCTCACGAGCACTCTCCAGATTGGTCAAATCGATCTGAATCGTCGACGGTTTCTGCGACTGAACTTGCGAAGAGGGAAGCAAGATCTCATCGGCCCAAGTGGTTCTCGTCATCGCACAAGCCAAGCCGAATGCAATGCCAATCGCGAAGCTACAAATTCTGATTTGCGACATAGTGATACTCTCTCAATTTTACTTGGAACGGCGGCGACGATAGAGCATGCCCGGAAGAACGATAGCAAACAGGCCAAAGGTGCTCGGCTCCGGTACGGCGAGATAATTGCTAAGCCGAACGGTGTCACCTACATAGTTTACTTGGAACGAACCAACTCCATCTGCAGTATTAATCCTATCGCCTTCAGCGACGCCTGAAAACGTTCCAACCAAAGTTCCAGCACTTAGTATGTCAAAGGTGTCTGCCCCGGTTGCCTCGAAGCCGCTGATAAAGCGAACATCCAAACTTCCATCCAGATTTAGTGTATCCAGCGCGGACAGAAAATCGTACTCAGTGCCTTGCAGAAGGCCGCCGATTTCGACCTCAAGTGTCGAAGTTGATCCAAAGAAGACATCGCCATCCAAGACGAGTGTTCCAGGACTAGATCCTGCCGCGATCGTACCATTGTTCACGAGCCCGCCTGTCACGGACGAAAAGTCCATCTCGCCGATGCCGGCTAACTTACCACCAGCGAGATTGGTGAAGGTAGCTCCATCAAAAGACATAGTTGTATTCGCATGGTTTGTGATCGTCCCCAAGTTTTGATGCACGGAAGTACTCGTGCCAATCGAGGCCGTATTAAAGGCATCCACGGTGCCATTATTCGTCAGCGATGTATTTAACCTGCGACTGCCCGTGCCTGCTCCGGTCAAATTGATATCGCCGTTGTTCGTGATCGTTCCATTTCGACTGAGCGTCGTCGTCTGAGTAACAGAGCTGTCGAGATTGATCACTCCACTATTAGTGAAATCAGTTTGGGCCGTAAGCGTCTGAGTTCCGCCCGTGTTGTTCAAGTTGACGACTTGATTTGCTTTAATATCGCCCGTTATCTGGCCACTTCCAGTGTGATTGAACGTTCCAGCTCCAGAGCCTGCTCCCAAGATCAAATGTGAGCTGGCTAGGTCTACCGCACCCACAATCGTTCCTCCGTTGTACTCAAAAGTGTCACTAGACAGCTGAATCGATCCACCATTGCCATTGTTGAGCGTACCAGCTTGCTGAACAAAAGTTGATCCAGCTCCAAAGGAGACTTCTTTTCCAGCTGCGATATTGAATTGCCCATTGTTTGTGAAGGTGCGATTGCCACCGATAAGCGAAAGATCTTCGTTTGCGTTTACCGTACCGTTGTTGACCACATCTGCCGAAAGCCGCCGTAGCCCGGTACCAGTTCCTCCAACATTAATTGTGCCAGAAGCAGCGTTTGTAATCGTGCCGGAGCGATTCAGCGACAGGGCCTGGGTAGCATTGTTGTTGATATTGATTGTTCCCGCGTTCACAAGATCCGCTTGCACGGTTTGCGTCGAGGATCCACCGTCAGTGACTATATTGACTACTTGCCCCGAGCTGATATCCCCTGTGATCTGCCCGGAGCCAGTCAGATTGAATGTTGCCGCCCCAGTCCCGCCTGCGCCAAAAGTGAGCGAGGAAGAGTTGAGATCAATCTCACCATTGATAATTCCACCGTTGTAAACAAAATCATCGCTGCTCATCGTAAAGTCGCCGAATACGTTGAGCGTTCCAGATTGCTGAATAAAGTCACTGGACGATCCGAAAGTCAATTCTTCTCCTGCGGCAATGGTCATGGTTCCATTGTTTGTAATTGTTCCACTGCCGCGGCTAAAGCTAGAAGATTTGTTCACATTGACTGTGCCGTTGTTCTGCAAATCAGCGGTCAACACGCGATTTCCAGTTCCTGTACCTCCGAAATTGAGAACGCCATCCGCATTGTTGGTGATGGTTCCAAGCCGAGTCAGGGTCGCCGAGTTCGTTCCATTTGCATTCAGATTGATTGTGCCAGAATTAGAGTAGTCAGCTTGAGCCGAAACGGTAGCACCTACGTTCGTGGCGTTCATGTTGAGCGTCTGCCCGGCAAGTACGTTGCCAGTTAGATTGTTGGAAGTCCCAGTAAAATCCGCATTGAACCCGCCCGTTCCCGCGCCAATATTTAATGTTGAATTACTGAGACCCAAATCGCCTTCGATAACTCCACCGTTGTAAGTAAACGTATCGGACGACATGGTGAATGTTCCATCGATATCAAGCGTGCCAGAGTTCTGCACAAAGGTGTTGCTTGATCCAAAGGTCATCTCCTGCCCAGCGGCAATATTGACTGTGCCATCATTGGTGAATGTCGTGCTAGAACTCGAGAACGACCCACTCTTATTGAAGTTCACCGTTCCATTGTTTTGGAAATTCGCATCAATGGCGACATTTCCCGTTCCTGCACCATTGAGGTTGATGACACCGCCTGCGGCATTCGTGACGGAGCCTGCCGCCGCTCGAAAGATTCGTGACTGGCCGTTTCCGTCGGCAGTCACATTAATTGTCCCGGCGTTGACCAAGTCCGTTTGAGTATTGAGGTTGGCCGATGAAGCCGTCGAAGTGATATTGACGACTTGTCCTGAGCTGACATTGCCGTGCATAGCTACAGAACCATTTAAATCAAATGTTGCCGCCCCTGTTCCACCAGCACCAAAGGTAAGCGTCCCGCCAGACATATCCACGGTGCCGTTAATCGTTCCTCCGTTGTATTCAAAGAAGTCGCCATTCAGTGTCATATCGCCGAGAACATTTAGGGTGCCGCCAGCCTGCACAAAAGTTGCCGAGGTGCCGAAAGTCATTTCTTGCCCGGCGGCGATATTGACGGTGCCATTATTTGTTAATGTGCCCGATGACTTGCTGAATTGAGTCGACTTGTTGAAGTTCAACGTCCCATTGTTCACTAGGTTTGCGTTCAACGAAGTCGCTCCAGTCCCAGAGCCTCCGAAGTTCATGACTCCTCCAGCATTGTTGGTCACTGCCCCAACGCCGCTACGTACTAGAGACGACCCTGCGGCGCCATCCGCGTTCACGTTGACCGTTCCAGAATTCGTAAAGTCAGTCTGTGCCTGCAGTGTTCCAGTCGATGCCGTACCGGTCATCGTTACGGATTGGCCAGCGAGTACGTTGCCCGTCATTTGCAGAGTATTTGATGCTTGTACATCCAACGCACCAGTCCCACCTTCCAGAATCAGACTACCGCCAGCCATGTTGATCGCGTTGGCAATGGTACCTCCTTGATAGCGAAAAGTATCAGCCGAGAAATCCAATGCCCCATCATTCTGGATATGACCTCCCTGGTGCACAAAGGTCACGGAGTTTCCTAGAGTCAGCGATTCGCCTGCGGCGATATTCAAATTTCCATTGTTTGTCAGCGTTCCCACCGACTTACTGAATTGGGCCGACTTATTGATATTGAGAGTACCATTGTTGACTAGATTTGCATTGATCGATCGGGAGCCAGTACCAGTTCCTCCCACATTGATGACGCCACCGGCATTGTTTGTAATGGCACCCACTCCAGATCGAGTGAGCGAAGCGCCCGCCGCACCGTCAGCATTGATTGTAACCGTCCCCGAATTCGTAAAGTCGGTTTGTGCCTGTAGAGTCCCCGTGGACGCAGTACCGCTGACTGTCACGGACTGACCAGCGAGAACATTCCCAGTCATCTGCAATGTACTGGTCGCGCTGACATCGATCGCGCCCGTACCTCCTTCTAAAAACAGATTGCCCCCAGCCATCGTAAATGCATTGGCAATGGTTCCACCTTGGTAACGGAAGGTGTCTGCGGAGAGGTGAAATGTGCCGTCGTTTTGAAGCGTGCCGGACTTTTGGATGAAAGTTTGCGAACCACCAAAACTTACGGACTTACCAGCCGCCACATTGAAGATACCATCGTTTGTAATCGTGGCAGTGGCACGACTAAAACTGGCATCTTCTAAAATACTTACCGTTCCATTGTTCTGAAGACTTGAATTGAAGCTTCTGGCCCCTGTGCCGGAGCCCGTAAATTGAAGTGTACCGTCGAGGGTCGTTAGGCCTGTTGCGCTAAAAGTACCGCCAGCTGCTCCTGTGCTGCCCACTCGAAGCACACCGTCGATCTGAGCGTCGCCATTGACAAACAGCCCTCGCGACCCGGTATCCCCAACGATCGACACGACCGCATTGGAGTTGGTGAAGTTGAAATTCTTCGTCGCTGCACCCGAGATGTCCACTGTGACCGTGAAATTGTCGGTTCGCCCGATCGTGGTATCGATTGTTGAATCCGGTATGACCTCTCCCGTCCAGCGAAATTTCTCGGTCCAGACGTCAGAGACATCGTCATCCCAACCAGTTGCTTGTCCGAAAGTTGCGCCCTGCATGGCAAACGCTAGGCCACCAGCAAGCACGCCAACTAAAATCGGCCTGAGCAATCGACTTTTCCAAGCTGGCGGCATCACGTCTCTCAAAAGTGAAAGCAGGCGATTCCTGTTCGCACCACGACGCCGAGATGAAGAGGAATGAAGCAAGGCTTTTCTTTGCTTTTGGCGAGAATTTACAGCAGTCACGATTGGCAGCATCCTAGGAAAGTTGAGTTGAAAACGCAGCTTTTATGCCTGGCTTATGGGGATTTCCCGGTTTGTGGATCACCCAGCAACAAAGCGGCTCACTGTCTCATGCGAATTTAGCCAAGCATTGCTATCAGGACGATTTTCGTCCTGCAGAAGAATTCTCCGAATTTTTGAAATCCGGGAGATAGAAATCCTCCTTGAGCCCGTACCTTCCCTTGAATCGAAACTAGCCCCATCCACTCAGCCCCCAAAAGTCAGGGAACGGTCCTATGATTCAGACACAAGACTCACCTCAGCTCACGCAGCTTATCGACTCCATTTCGCAAGGCGACCTGGAGGCGAAAGACTCGTTGCTCTGCCTGGTGTACAACGAGCTTCGCCAAATGGCGACTTATCAACTCTCTCGCGAACGCTGTAGCCACACGTTGCAACCGACAGCCCTGGTGCACGAAGCGTTCATCAAATTATTCGAAGGAAAATCGCAGCCTGACTGGAACAGTCGTGCTCATTTCTTTTATGCTGCGGCTGAAGCGATGCGACGCATTTTGGTCGACCACGCTCGCAAGTTAAACGCCAAGAAGCGTGGCAATGGCCTGAAACACTCTGGACAAATCGAGGATGCAATCGATGGTGCTCCACTTCCTGAGGAGGTCTTGCACGTCAACGACTTGCTAGATCAACTCGAACATGAATATCCCGAAAAGGCATCCGTAGTTCGGCTTCGCTATTTCGCTGGTCTGACCATTCCCGAAACGGCAAGCGCTCTTGAACTCTCAGTTCCAACAGTAAATCGCTACTGGAGTTTTGCCCGCGCTTGGCTATTCGACAAGTTAAGCTCCGCTGAAGAATCTCCGTCGATCCAATGTAGCTTGCGATAGAAAATACTCCTGCAAGTAACGGCCCGCGCACATAGTATTCAAACCTCAGGTCACAAAGGCGGAATCGTGACGAACGATCCTCAACAAGCCGACGAAATTTTTGAAGCCGCGATTGCAATTTCCGATGCAAAACAACGCGAGTCCTACATATCGTGTGCTTGTGCCGGTGATGCAGGAAAAGTCCGGTTTGTGCGTCGCTTAGTCGATGCTCATCGATCTTCCGGCGGGTTCATGAACACCAATGCAGCCTCGGAATTGGTGACAGGAGAAGATACCAACCGAATCGCAAACAATGATGCAACGCTTCACCAAGATGGTGGGCTTGCGAGCAATTTGGGTGCCTATGAACTGGTGGAGGAACTAGGAGCAGGTGGCATGGCTGTTGTCTACCTTGCTAGACAAAAATCACCGGAACGATTTGTAGCAGTCAAACATCTGCGTTCAGGAATGGCAGAGCAAGCGACAGCTCGACTCACACTCGAGCGGCAAATCCTTGCGAAAATGGATCATCCAGGCATCGCTAAAGTATTCGATGCAGGATTCTGTGAGAAACATCGTCCCTATTATGTGATGGAATACGTCGAGGGGTGTCCCATAGACCAGTTTCTGGCCAATCGACAGTTAACATTGCAAGAACGTGTTCAGTTGACTCTGTTGATCAGCGAAACACTTGAACACGCACACCAACACGGCATTATTCACCGGGATATAAAGCCAGCCAATATCCTTGTCACAGAAGTCGAAACTCCAGAGGGAAGTGCCCTGCGAATCAAAGTGATTGATTTCGGCATAGCAAAACTTTTCGATCACGAATCCAACGATCCGACTCTAACGCGTTTGGGGCAGATCCTTGGAACACCTCGGTACATGAGTCCGGAGCAAGTCCAGCAGGATGGATGTCACGATACGCGGACGGACATCTACTCCCTTGGCGCGGTCTTGTACGAGTTGCTGACGGGAGATGCGTTGATCCCACAGGGAGGATTGCTGGAGACGATTCGCCGCATTGCAGATAACGATCCCGTGCCTCCCAAAACGCGCAGCAAGCAAATTGATGCCGACTTGAGCAATATCTGTATGAAGTGCTTGAAGAAATCGCCTGAACAGCGTTATCAATCCGCTCGTGAACTAAGCCAAGACTTACGCAGCTATCTGCATGGGCACCCCGTTTCGGCTCGTCCATTGAGTCGTCTTGGACACTTGCAAAAATGGACGCGCAGAGCTCCATGGTCAGCAACCGCCAGTGCTGCGGCTGTCCTAGCATTCGTCGCGTTTGTCGTCTCGATGAGCACTTTCACGTGGCATTTGACGCGACAGCAAGAAATCATTCTTGCCAAACAAGACCAACTAGAACAAGAGAAGCAAAATGCTTTTTCAAGTTTTCAGCGTGCTCATAAAGCGGCTCGCAATTATCTGACGTCTTTCAAATTACACACGCCGCTCGGATCCAAAAAGAATCTGGCGTTTCAACGTGACATGATTGGAAAAGGAATCCGGTTTTACGACGAGTTGCTACAAGATGACAGTTTGCAAAATGGAGTTTATGCCGAGGAAGAATACTGGGCTCTCCTGCGCAAAGAACGTGCTGAATTGTATCTGGAGATTGGAAAAGTTCATTTGAAGGATGGCGAACCCCAGCAATCGCTAGATTCGTTTTCCTTCGCCATTGCGGAACTGCAGGAAATATCCAGCCTGGGCAGCAGCTATAGCTTGGCAGCACTGAAACTACAGGCCATTGGTCAAACGTCCATCTCTCGGACATACCAACAACAAGGCATGAACGAAAAAGCAATCGAATTCTCGCGATCAGCAATTACTACATATCAGCAATTACTCAATCAAGGAGCGATCACGCCGTCGTATGCGAATTGGTATCAGGCAATCACTTGGTTCCGAATCGCGAGCGTACATCGCACACAAGAAGACTGGAACGCAGCAGAGTCCGCCCTGCTAAAAGCCGAAGAGCACTGCCAAAGCCTGCCGATGATTGCAGACTTTCAGCTAACCTTGGCTCAAACACTACGGTTGCAAAGCTGCGTGAAACAACAACTCGGAAAGCCGAAAGCGGCAATAGAATATGCATTTTTGGCACGTGAGAAGATTCAAAATGTCGTAAAGCACCATGTACCCACATTGCCTCGCTACGAAGCATTTCTGGCTCGCGCGACGTTTCACGAAGCCGAAGTTCTTTTGCATAACCAGCAGCGCCAAGCGGGTCTTGAGAGAATCACGGAGGCCATCGAACTGCAAACCAAGCTAGCTCGTCGCCTACCTGAGGTCGAAGAGTACACCGAACAACTGCGTGAGTGTCTATTATCCGCGAAAGAAATCACCACGACAGATGAGAATGATTCTGCTGAAGAAGAGCAAATAGCTCAAAGGATCCAGTCGCGTATTTCACAGCTGCTGCAGCAAATCGATGCGGGTGATTTTGATTCACCCGTTCAGCAGAACTTGCAGCTGGCTGGTATTCGTGCCGAGACATCTATTACCGAGAATGACTAGACCGCGCTACGTGCATCGTGAGCTGTTTTGCCTTAGCGTTTTAAGCGAATGAGACGACGGTTCTACAACGTCTTTTTTCCTGGACCGTTTCGCTGCCTGACGTATGACGATTCAGAACTAGAATCAATCTACTGTCAATCGTAATACGGTACGCCAAAGGCGGCTATTCTGCTGAGTGGCTTCACTGCCAACGTGCAGTCCGGATCGGAACTGCATGATTACACGGGCCGGCTTTTCCGTGATCGTACTGTTCACTCGTCGAATTGGGGCTGCTAATTCTGGAGAAAAGCGGCAGACCACGCTGCGCCCTGATCCTTAGGTGTCGAACTGCAATGCGTTGATCACGCACCTTCTGATTCGATGTTTCCGGACTGAGAAATCTAATCTGTGCTGACTTTTGCATGCGTCCTAATGTTCGTTCCGATTGCGAAGACTTATCTGCCCGAAGTATCAGGGTGTTTGATACGCATTCTGAACGCGAATCAAAGTTGGGCATTCATGTTATAGCGGATGAATATTTAAGCCTCTGTAGGATTTCGCGGCAGAAAAGTGGCAGAAAAGACTATGCAACAACTAATCGCACCCGATGGCATTGATGCTGGATTCGTTCTTGTTTGCGCCGTACTTGTATTCTTCATGCAAGCGGGATTTTGCCTCCTTGAGAGTGGATTGGTTCGCAGCAAGAACACGATCAACGTGGCCGTCAAGAACATCTTGGACTTTGCTATATCCATGCTCGCCTTCTCCCTCATCGGCTTCGGGCTGATGTTCGGCGTTTCGTATATGGGTATTTTTGGTACCGGATTGGGTACCAACTTTTGGCATGACCCTGACTTGCTGACTTTCTTTCTCTTCCAAATGGTCTTTTGCAGCACAGCTGCGACCATTGTCAGTGGTGCCGTTGCGGAACGTACACGAGTCGCTGCGTACTTGGTAGTAGTAGTTGTATTAAGCGCGTTTGTTTATCCAGTTTTGGGCCATTGGGCCTGGGGGGGCGTGCTGCCGGGAACGGGTTCTGGTTGGCTCGCGCAACTTGGATTCGTGGACTGGGCTGGATCCACAGTCGTACATGCCGTTGGTGGATCAGCCGCGTTGGCGGCGGCTATCGCGATTGGTCCGCGTCGATCCAAGGCATCAAGAACTTATACAAGTGGCCACAGCTTGCCGCTCGCGATACTAGGGTGTTTCCTACTTTGGATTGGATGGTGGGGCTTCAATGGCGGTAGCGGACTCGCCTTGGACGACCTTGTCGCCTTAGTCATTCTCAATACCAACTTAGCTGCCGCTGCAGGGGCATTGACCGGTTGCGCTGGATCGTATCTTCTCTTCAAGCGACTCGACGTTATGGATCTCCTGACTGGATTGCTTGCAGGTCTCGTAGCGATTACCGCCTGCTGCCACGCGGTACAACCAATTTGGGCTGTTTTTGTGGGAGCTGTAGGAGCGCTGATCGCACTGCGATGCTCCAATATGCTCAAAGAGCTTGGAATTGACGATGTTGTCAGCGCATTCCCGGTCCACGGAGCGGCTGGCATCTGGGGAACGATTGCCTTTGGTTTGTTCGCCGAGCCAGAGATGTTGGCTGCTTCAAGTCGACTCTTGCAGATATTGGTCCAAATACTAGGAAGCCTTCTATTTTCGGCTATCAGCTTTGTCAGTATCTGGGGCACCTTAAAGGTCGTTCGCTGCTTTCGAGAATTGCGTGTGAAAGCGGGCCAAGAAATTCGCGGCCTCAATATGAGCGAACATGGTGCGACCAACGAGGTCGTCGATGTGCTCGTAGCCATGAACCAGCACCGAAGCACGGGCGACTATGCAAAAGATATTGCGGTCGAACCGCACACCGAGGCTGGTCAGATCGCCAGCGAGTACAACCAAGTGCTTCAAAGAGTACGAGGTGAGATATCAAGCCATCAAGAGACCAACCAATGGCTCCAAAGTGAAAGGCTGAGACTGCAGAGCGTCTTGGAAAATGCGGGCGTCGGAATTTACCAACTGAATGCCGACGGGACGTTCCACAGTGCAAACGCACAATTGCTAACCACATTTGGATACCGCAGCGCCGAGGAGCTAATCGATCACCAACATGCCGTCATGCTCCCTTGGCACAAAGAGTTACCCGAAGAATTAGAGCAAGCCTTCGAAGCCGGCACCACCGTTTCCGATCTCGAATCCTCGCTGATCGGCGCCAAGGAACAAGAAACCTGGATCCTAGAAAGCCTCGTCGCCATTCGAGATATTGACGGTAGATTGCTGAGCTGGCTAGGTACAGTTCATGACATAACGGAGCGCAAATTGGCTCTGCTTCAGCAGGTCGCCATCGCGGAAGCTCGCTCGCAGGCGAAAGGCGAGTTTCTGGCTAACATGAGCCATGAAATTCGTACTCCGCTAAACGGCGTTATTGGAATGATGGATTTGCTAGCCAGCACCAAGGTCGATGAGCAACAATCCCACTTCCTGGCCATTGCCCGCTCAAGCGCGGACTCGCTCCTCAGTGTTATTAACGACATCCTCGACTTCAGCAAGATTGAAGCAGGCAAGCTGGAAATCGCACATGAAGAATTCGACCTACGAGAATGCATTGAAGATACCGCAGAACAGTTCGCAATCCGCGCTCACCAAAAACAGCTGGAGATGAACTGCGACATCGCTTCTGATCTTCCCTACCGAGTCAATGGTGATCCAGATCGACTGCGGCAAGTCATTGTCAACCTCCTTGGCAATTCGGTCAAATTCACCGAGCGAGGTGAGATAAATCTGCAGGTCACTTGTGCCGAAGACGAGAAAGTGCGTTTTTGCGTGCAAGATACCGGCATCGGCATGAGCAATGAAGTACTCGAACGACTATTCGAGTCGTTCATGCAAGCCGATGTTTCAACAACAAAGAAGTACGGCGGGAC
>JBCCEO010000041.1:0-20387 GCA_039030255.1 Planctomycetota bacterium
AAGGACATATTGCTTATCGGCGCCGGAGAGATGGGCATTGAGACCCTAAAGTACCTTCAGGATTACGGCGCGAAGAAAATATCAATTACCAATCGAAATGCATCGCGGGCCGAAGAAGTTGCCAAAGGATTTCAGGCAAAGACTACGCCTTGGGAGGATATTTATCGGAATGTGCTTCAATCCGACTTGGTAGTTTCAACCACAGGAGCACCAGAGCCAATTGTTAGGACACAGGAGCTCAAAGCCGCTCGTACTCAGCATCCATCGAGAGCTGTACTAATTTTGGACTTGGCCGTTCCAAGAGATTTTGAATCCGAAATAAGTGATCTCCCAGATACCTATTTGTACACCGTTGATGACTTGCATGAAGTCTGCGAGCGCAATATCCAAGCACGTAAAGCCCAGTGGCCCAAAGCCCAACAGATTGTCGACGAAGAGACGAAGAAATTCCTTGCGGAGACGAAACATCGTGGCGGTGGCGGCACCATCAAACAACTACGCGATCAAGCTTTGGAAGTGAAAGAAGTCGAATTGGATCGACTGCTTCAAAAACTCGACAAAAGCAATCTAGATGAAACAAGCAAGAAAGAAATCGAAGTTGCCTTTGACAGATTGGTGAACAAACTCTTACACCCTCCCATGCAGTCCTTAAGGGAGAACGCCGACAGCAGCCAACATGCATCTCTGCTCGAAGCACTGCGACGGCTATTTCAGCTGAAAGACTAAATTCAGCTTGAATAACAAGTTCATTATTCGGTTCAGGATCCCGTTGGTTGCTAGCACAATCGATTCAGTAAGCAGAACCGGAGTTCATGTTAGTTAAACTTTAATGGCTAGCTAAACACACCGGTCATAAAGGGAAATTTTTTACTTGCCTTCGGCAGCGACATGGGAAGAATAGCTCTTGGCCGGTCACTAAGACCGGACCTTGGAAGTGGATTCAGGATCTGCCGTCCACTTAACTAAGCGCATGGAAGACGCGCTTTTTAGGTTTGCAAGAAAAGGTTTGTCTCCATGTCCTTAGAGTGGTTCCATGCCCTCATCGCGGCATTCTTCCTTTGCATTTGGCTAATCGTTGGACAAATTGTTGCCACGGATCGCCGAGATACGTAGCCGGCCAGCCGGCAGCTAACTTGCATCTTCGCTTTGGTGAAAACTAGTTAATCAACGTTGTCACGGCCTGAGCTAAGTGCTCCATCGGAGCGCCGATTGGAATGATGCTGTTTGGGTAATCCGTTTTCTGAGTTGCATCGTATTTGGTTTCTAGCCAAACGTTGAAACACTGGACTACCTCGGCATCCCACTGCTCACCAGCTCCTGCATTAATGATGGCATGAGCTTTCTCCAAGGGCATAGCTTTACGATAGGGCCTTGAGCTTGTCATGGCATCGAAGGCGTCCGCAACAGCCATGATTCTTGCCATGAGCGGAATGGATTGTCCTTGCAATTGATGTGGATATCCTTTTCCATCCCAACGTTCATGATGGTACAGAACTCCAGGAAGAGTGAACTGGAGGTGTCCGAGACGTTCGACAATTCGGTGGCCAATTACCGGATGTTGTTTGATAATTTCAAATTCTTCGTCCGTCAGTTTTCCTGGTTTAAGTAGTACGTCATCCGGAATACCAATTTTTCCAATGTCGTGCAGGACTCCTGATAGAAAGATCTCATGGCACGCCTCGTTCGGTAATCCAAGGATTTGGGCCAAATCATAGGAAAGCCTGGCAACCCGTTCGCTATGACCTTGCGTATACGGGTCGCGAGCATCGATGGTGCTACTCATGGCCTGTAGCGTACCGAGGAAGAGTTCATTACTTTGCATCAACAAACGCAAGTTCTGAATCTGCGTTGAAAGCAATACAGCCGCCTCCTCCAGCAAGCCAACATCTACGCTTCCAAACTCCGCATCATGAATGGGAGTCTGGGTAAGGTTGTTTTTGTTCGTTCGATCAATGGCAACCAAAAAACCGCGATGACAAGAATCAGCAACGGTGACAGCCACGATTGAATGAATACTACCTTCGGCAACGATTAGGTTCTGGTTATTGCGGACTAGTGGAGCAGAATTCTTTCCAAAGTTGAGCGATTCCAGCAATGACTCGATAGATTCAGGTGAGACCGCCGAACCACCGAAATTCGTACTGCATAGTCCAGTGCCCTCGGTTTCTTCTCGCAAGGCAATTAGATAAACGTCTCTAGCGTGCAGTAAAAAGACCAGTGGCTGCAGAATCTTAAACGCAACTTCGTTGATCGAATTGTTCGAAGAAAAACTTGCATTTCGAGCGAAATCACGCAGCCAATTCTGCTCTTCAAAACTTTGAGCGAGTTGCACAGCGGACTCTTGCAGAGCGATCTGGGCTTGTGAGTTCTGAGAGTGCAGTTGCAGCACTTCCAGAGCATTCTCGACGAGCATTAAGTCGGTTTTGGACTCAGGATCAAAAAGGAAGCCCAAAAATAACGACTCCTCGGCTAGATAGCGCAGTCCGATTGATTTGTTTGGTTCGATCGCAACGGTTATGCATTGGCTGCCTTGAATCAGCTTCGTTTGCGAAAGCACAGACTGTCGCACATCTTCGAGCAGCGCTAGTTCTTGGCTTGGCTGAATTTCAGTGAGGAAATCTATTAACGATGGATCGTTCTTAGATTCCCAAAGGCAAATCGGAAAAGGGATCCGGCTTCGCAAGAAGTCCAAAACCTCATTGAGATTGGAATGATGAGCCGCAAACATTCGTAAAAACCGTCATTACCAGCAAGTTGCAAACGGGAAGGCTCAATGAGTATCGGCTAGCTAGTGCAAAGCGATTGACTTGGTCCGAAAAACGGCGGCTAGAACCAATTTAGTGATGAAAAGTTTTGCTAGTTGTTACGTGTGGGCTAGGTTTCCTCAGGAATGGGGCAGTTCGTTTTACCTGAACCAAGGAAATTTTGAGGATCAAGAAATGTCTTCACGCAAGCAACAGGGTTTTACCCTCATCGAACTCGTCGTTGTGATCATTATTATTGCAATTCTAGCTGCAGTTGCAGTACCGAAGTTTTACGACCGGGCTGATGATGCTCGAGAAGCTTCCACGTTGCAATCCCTGGCAACTCTCCGTAGCTCCATCGAACTGTTTCGCGTTGATACCGATGCGTATCCAACGGCATCTATTGATACTGAACTGGGCAGCTATCTGAAGAGCCCGTTTCCATCTACCTCGATAGGTGGCGTGGAAAGTGCCACGGTAACAGTTGTCTCCAGTAGCCCAATCACCGCAGCGGACGCAGATGGCAAGGGTGGTTGGTTGTATAACCCACTCACTGGTGAGATTGCCATCAACATGGCATCCCACGCGAATCAGTAAGTAAAAAAACAGGTAAAACAAACGAGGTTCAGCGATGGATAAGATACTAGTAGCAGAAGATAGTTTTGCTCTCGCAAATCTTCTGGAGTTTGTCTTATCCAATGCTGGCTTCGATGTAACGCTTTGTCGAACCGGCAGTTCGGCCTGGCAAACAGCGCAAGAGCAAAAGTTTGACATCTTGTTGCTGGATCAGCAGATGCCCGGAATGACAGGAGTTGAAGTCCTGACCGCTATCCGAAACGATAGCCCCAACCGAGAGACGAATGCTTTTCTTTGCACTGCAAAGACGCACGAGCTAGATTTGCAGAATCTCCATGAAACTCTCGCGATCAAGGGTGTGTTTCACAAGCCATTTTCGCCAAAAGATCTTGTAGAGAATCTCAAGCAACAAACGCAGGTCTCTACCACAAACTAGGAGAGACCGTTGAACGCCCCAGTCAATGCCCGAATGAATGCGTCGAAAGCACTGATTTCGGAATTCTATTTGATCCTGCTAATTACCTGCTTGGTAGTGCTTAGCGTTGGCATCTTGCTCTTTGGTCCTAGCAACAGCACTTTTCTAGATGCCCTCGTTGTGATCGTCATATTGGCTGGAGTCAGCCTGGGCTTTTGTCGCATGACGGCAATTAGCAAAAGAGTGGAATCAATTCGATTGGTCGAATTTCAATTGAGCAATCTTGGCGCAACGCAAGATGCACCACTGCAGCCGATCGTCGCTCCCAGCCAAGTCGGTTCAGGATGGAACCGACTGGTAAAAACCTTGGAAGAACGGAAGTTAGATGAATCGATAGATCGACGTCTCCAGCAGAATTCGAATGGCCAGCAAGGAGAGAAATTTGCGAGAGCACTGCGAAGCCTAAATGAAGGAATCGCGATTAGCGACGCCAGCTTCAAACTCTCCTATGCCAATACAGCCTTCTTGAATCTACTCGGCAAAGAGGAAGATCTATCCGAAGAAGATTTCACGGGACGATCTATTCTGAAAATACTTAACGAAAACGACTATTCCAATTGGGAAGAGGAGCAGAACGATCTTTCCAACGGTAATAAGCCGGTGTCAACGAGCTTATGGACGGGAACATCGGTGCACGATGGAGTTCATCAAATCACCAGACTACCACTGGAAGGCCGAGTAGGTGAACCCGCTGGTTTCATCTGGACCGTCCGAGATGTTACCCAGCAGTCTATTGCTCAGGAATCCCATGAGCAGTTCCTGGCTTCGGCCACTCACGAACTACGTACGCCGTTGACCAACATTCGAGCCTATACAGAATCGTTATTGACGATCGAAGATGTTACACCAGGGCAGCAAAAAGAGTTTTATAACGTAATTCACAGCGAAGCGGGCCGGCTGGGTCGCCTTTTGAACGAGCTGCTAGACATCCAACAACTGGAGGCTGGATCGATGACGATTCAGACAAACCAGTTTGAAATTCATCGAATGATCCAGGAAGTGCAAGAACACTTGGGTCCACTGGTTGAAGAGAAGGGCCTGAGCTTTACTTGCCGCATTGCGCCCGACCTTACAACAATCGAGGCGGATAAGGAACGAGTCACATCCTGCCTGATCAATCTGCTAGGAAATGCAGTGAAATACACACCATCGGGTGGCGAGGTCAGATTGTTGGCAGAACGCACCGACGAGTGGATCGAGATCGTCGTGGTGGATACAGGTATCGGTATTCATCAAGATGAATTAGAAAGCATCTTTGATCGATTCTATCGATGCAAAGACGAGCGTGTCATCGACATCGAAGGAAATGGCCTAGGCCTTGCCTTTAGTCTTGAAGTAGCGCGATTGCATGGTGGGGACCTAGTCGTCGAAAGCCAGATTGATAAAGGTTCACGTTTCACTCTACGCCTGCCTACGCCTAACGAGGAGTAATCGCTAGTGCTCGCTGTGCAAACTATTGGATCGGTAAATGTCATCAAGGTCCGCTCTTCGTTGATCGGAGACTGCGTTGAGCAATGTCGACAACGTGTAGAGGATTGTCTCAAACAGCGAAAGAATCAGCTCGCGTTTGATATGTCCGAAAGTCCCATCGTCGATAGTGATGGACTTGAAATGATCGTAGATAGCCAAGAGTCTTGCCTGAGTCGCGGTGGGAAGCTTGTTCTGATCGAACCGCAGCCGATTTGCAAGGAAGTCCTAAATATTACCGGCGTAGAAGACTTTGTCGCAGTCTTTGATGATCTGCGCACTGCACTCAAGGACTTTGCAAAATAAATCATGTCAGCTCCACTTGTCACAGAAAACCCTGAGCAGGATCACGAAACGCAATTAGCCCCACAGGCTTCGCCCTTGGGACAGCGTTTGCTCGATGCGCAGTTGATCGATGAGCAGCAGCTTGAAAAAGCACTTCATCTCAACGGGAAAAATGGCACGAGAATTGGCGAAGCTCTGATCTCTTTGGGTTTCATCAACGAAGGCGATTTGCTGCCATTAATCGCCAGCCAATTGGATATGCCATGGGTCAAGCTCCGCGATGGATTAATCGATCCCAAGGTCGTGCGCTGCATACCCAAAGATATCGCAGAAAGCTACCAGTGCTTAGCGCTGTTTCGTATTCACTCATGCCTCATCGTAGCGATGGCGGAGCCGCAGAACTTAGAAACAATCGATTTCATTCAAGAGATAACCGGCCTGCATGTTCGGCCTATCCTAACGCTTAAGAACTCCATCGAAAGAATTCTGCCGCGTTGTTACGAGGAGGATTTTAAAGTCGATGTGCTTACCGCCGACATGGGTGAAGAGGAAGCCATCGAATTGAAGTCGGATGAAGTCTTCTTCGATACCGATAGCATCCAAGTCTTGGCAGATGAGAGCCCGGTGATCAATCTGGTGAACTATCTGATCGTTCAAGCCGTCCGGCAGGGCGCCAGCGATATTCACATCGAGCCTTCGCAGCGACATAGTCTTATTCGCTATCGGGTCGACGGCCGGTTAAGAGAAATTTTAAAGCCGCGTCGAGATTTGCATCCAGCCGTCGTGTCTCGAATCAAGGTCATGTCCAAACTAGACATCGCCGAGCAAAGGAAGAGTCAAGATGGACGTTTCCATGTACGAGTGGATGATCGAGAAGTCGATTTGCGGGTTTCATCTTTGCCAACTGTGCTTGGTGAAAAAGTTGTAATGCGGATCTTGGATCGCAGTTCTATCACCTTTGATCTAGACAAACTGGGCGTTCCAGAAAATCGACTTGGTGTGATTCGCAAGATCCTGACCAAGCCACACGGTTTGGTGCTAGTTACTGGTCCAACAGGAAGTGGAAAAACCACTACCCTGTACTCGGCCGTGGAGAGCATCAAACACAGTGGGGCTAACTTGGTTACCGTTGAAGATCCTGTGGAGTATCAACTGGATCTGGTCAACCAAGTTCAGGTAAACACGGCCCGCCAGGTTACCTTCGCGGCGGCTCTGCGAAGTATTCTTCGGCAGGATCCCGACATTATCTTGGTTGGTGAGATTCGCGATGCAGAGACTGCCGAGGTAGCTATTCAAGCAGCCCTCACAGGACACCTCGTCCTCAGCACACTCCACACCAACGACAGTGCATCCACCATTACTCGCCTTCGAGACATGGGCATCCCTTCCTATAAAATTGCGGCTTCGTTGGCTGGTATTGTAGCGCAGCGTCTTGTTCGAAAGATTTGTCCTAAGTGTCGTGACTCCGTTTACGCCTCCTCAGAACAAGCAGAGCTTGTAGGCTATCCCGAGATACCCAATCGAACCTTTGCTAAAGGATCTGGCTGTATTGATTGCTTTGATACAGGTTACGTTGGTCGGCAAGGAATCTACGAGGTCATGGCGATCGATCCAGTGATGCGAGAGATCATTTCCGAAGAATCCTCGATCTCAACGGTGCGACAACACCTTCATGCACAGGGAGGTAGCACGCTATTAGAAGAAGCACGCGGACTGGCTGAGGCAGGTGTGACAAGTATTGATGAAGTCATTCGCGTGGCCCTTACGGACTGAGCTAAAAACCACCCAAATACGACGCCAAGCTTTCCAAATATAAGGTGCTTGGAGGATCCAAAATGAGTTCCACAATCGAATCGACGAGCAATGCATTGCAATTCGGTGCCGAACCTCAACAAGAGGAACAGGGCGGATTTGCAGATCGCATTTTTCAGAACATCTCGCTTGGTTCACGCCGTGCCAACAAGCGTCAACTTCTGATTGTATTTCGACAGCTCTCTCTGCTGGTCGAAACAGGAATCGATGTAGCCGAAGCGCTGGAGTTGGCCAGTGCAACTTGTCGTAATGAGAGCCTAAGCGTTTGCCTTCAGGATGTGTACGAAGATGTTAATCGAGGAAATAGTCTCAGTCGTGCAATTGAGGCTCAAAAGGCAATCCTCGGAAGTGAAATTGCATCTAGCATTCAGGCCGGAGAGGCTTCCGGTCGATTGGTTGAAGTCTTAAGGCAAATTGCGAATCGGCTAGAATCCGATCTAGAAATGCAATCGCAGATTCGCGGTGCAATGGCCTATCCAGCAGTCCTATGCACAGCTTCAGTCGGTGTCGTCGCAACCTTAATCTGGTTTGTTTTACCGCAGTTCGAAAAGTCCTTCTTAACGATGGGGGTGGATCCACCTTTCTTGACCCATCTTCTCTTAAGCACGGCGAGTTTTATCCGGGAAAACTGGCCGATGGTGCTTGTAGGCCTTTTTACTGGTCTGGGCGGCTTGGCTGCTGCTGCCGTCAATTCAATGGTCAAAGTGCTGCTTAGTAACGTTGTTTTTCATTTGCCCTTTTTCGGAACGCCGATTCGAAACCTAGAGACTGGCAGGCTGTTCGTGAGCATGGGCCACTTACTCAACAACGGCGTTTCCCTTCTGGATTCCCTCGATCTGCTGAAAAACGCGACAAACTATGGACCGATTCGCAAGCTGACAAATACCTGGGAGAAAGATGTTCTTGAGGGAAGAGGCCTCACCCATTCACTTGACGACTATGAATTCCTACCCGATGGAGCCGATGCGATGTTGATCATGGCCGAGCGCACCGGGAAGCTTGAAAACGTGCTCACAACTGCTGGATCCTATTACCAGGAAGAAGGCAGCCAAGGGCTCAAAACCATTCTGAAGCTTAGTGAACCCATCATTATTATCTGCCTAGGACTGTTCGTCGGGACGGTAGTGGTATCGGTTCTTTTGCCCATATTGGACGTCCAAACATCGGTCGGGTAACGCAATGCTGAAGAGCTTATCAAAGAAAAAGAATCCAGAAACGACCAGTCGGTCAACGATTTTCAATCCTTTACGGCAGGGAAGCCGTAGCTGTTTGGGTATGGATATTGGTCAGTTTGAAACCAAGCTGGTATGGGTAAAGAAGACTCCTTCCGGGTTCCAAGCTGCAAGTGCGAAAATGTTGAGCTTCCCGCCAGAAGAACTCGTTGATGCGTCCGAAACGGAGAATTTGGCCGAGGAGCGACGCGGGTTATCCGTCCGCAATCCATTTAGAGCTCAGTTGAAAGCTGATCACGATAAGGACAATCTTTGGAATTTGGAAGAAGTTCCAAAACTGGTACAACGCCTGGCTTGTTCGCTGAGTCCTCAGATTGCAGCAAGCGATGTCGCCGTTAACCTTTCAATGGCTGCTTGCGATATTCGTGGCATTTGTCTGCCCGACTCAGAGCGGATTACGGATTCAGCAATTCAGCAAGCAATTCAAGAAGCGACTGGTGATTCAAGTCCAAGTTCATACGCCTTGCTTCCCAATCCGAAAGCCGATTCCACTAAACAACGTACATTTTGCATTCCAAGCGAAGCAACATTGCTGATAGCATCGGCGCTCGAAACCAATAAGCTTAGCCCCTGGAAAATCGATGGCCTGCCTTGGTGCAAGCTGCGTCTATTGAAGATGATGAACGATTTGCCCAAAAATCACTTTCTGCCAATTCTGGATTGGAGCTTCGGCAACCCGACGTTGACGCTCATTGCGGAGAACAAGATCAAATATGTCAGGCATTTGAATGTTGGCGGTATGCAAGCTGTCCTAGCAGGCGCCGAGCGAGGATTTGGAATGGATCTTCCACAAGCCGTGCGTTGGCTGGAACTGTGCTTTGAATCCGAATTTGATGCGGATCCTTGTGCGTTGGAAATGAGACACTGGGCAATACAGTGTTGTCAGCAAATCGTGGCAGAAATTGAAGTCGCCATGGATTTCGTCAGGTGGCAGTTTCGCGATACGGAAATTAGTCGGCTTATGGTTGTCGGTGGCGGTGGAGCGCTTCCTGGACTATGCCGTGCATTACAGAGCGAATTGGCAATAAAAGTCGAACCTTGGAGCCTGAAGCTGGCAGATCTGGAACTAACCTCTGAGTTCGCGGTGGCGACCTCCCTCGCACTGTCTGGAGTCGGAAATGATAGAAGATGAAGTAAATTTGTTGCCTGCTAGGCTTTTAGAACGTTTGGAAAAACAAAGGTTGTTCCGTGGGTGGCTACGCTTCTTTGGCGCGAGTTTGTTCGTGGCGATCTGTATAATCATTTTCGCCAATATGCAGTCATCGAAAAGCAATGGCCAAATCCTTGCGCTACAAAAGGAGACTGCTCGTCCCAAAGAATTGATCGCCGAAAATCGCAGACTACGAAGCCAGTTGATACGCGAAAAGGATCACCTTGAAAAAGTAAATTCCCTTTCCACTCAGCATTCGCCCTTGGTACTGATGAGTCTGATTTGCAGTGCCAAGTCCGAGGTGGGGGGCCAACTAGAACTCAAACACTTCTTACAACTCTCCAATGAAAATCCAGAGGATCCAATTGAAGGAAGTGTTAATCTCACGATGATTACCAGCAACGCGGCGAACTCAGCCAAGATCGTGAAGGTTTTTGAGGATAGCGGGTATTTCAAAGAAGTAAAACTCAAAGGTGCATTAGAGAAAACTCAGGCAATGCACGACGACTTACGATTCACGCTCTTCTGCCGTTACTAAGCTAAAAATACAATGCGGTATTCAAAATATCACATCCACATCTTCGGAAGTCTCAGCCTACTAATCCTTTTTGGCTCTGTATACCAATGGAGTCTTGCGCCTCTCTGGAGAGGTCTAACGGAGGCCAAGGAACTCAAGGAAGAGCTGGCTGGTCTGAAAAATATTCTACCTGGTCTCATTGCTGAGAACAAACAGCTGAAAAGCGACCATACATTGATACAGGCACCTGAAAAGACCGTCAAAGAACCTGTGCAACTGCCAACCTTGGAGATCATTTCGGCCATGCTTGAGCGACGAAGTATTAGCATGGACAACCTTATCGAATCGAATACCAAAGCCTCATCTACAGAAGTAGAAATGCAGTTGAAAGGCTCCTACATCAACTTGTTGAACTTGATTCAAGATCTCGACGCACATCGGACTGCAACAAAAATCCTGTCCTTTGACATTACTCCTTCGAACAACGAACCTGAAGAGTACTCAGCGAGGATACAAGTTCGATTCATCTGGGATATCCAAGCAAGTCTAGTAAGCATGAATTAAGAACGATGGCCAAAAACAAAAGAAAAAAACAGGACAAACACGCCAAGTTAAAACTGGCATCTATTCCAGTCTTACTTGTTGTCCTCGCGTACGTCTTGTGGAGTCAAAGCGCAGGTCGAGACTCGTCAGAATTGGCGAATGACAACCCAGTCTCAAAGCCCAAACCACCAACAGCAAGGGCTGCCCGGGCCTTGAACCGGGAGAGCAGCGAAGGCGCAAAAGATCTAAGCGATAGCCAAATCGACTGGCCAGAACCCAATCTTGAGTTTCTGAGCGCCGTCAATCCTTTTGAAGCCTACGAGCAGCCAGAGCGAGTAGACGAATCGAAGTTGGTCAGCACAGAAAAAGCGGAGGAATCGGAACCAGAAATCGACGTAGTCGGATTGCTAGCTGCTGTTGAATCTGAAATTATGATGCAGCCTAGTCGCTTCATTTTTCAATCCCAGCAAAAGAAAGTCGCCGTTATCGGCTCCAAGGAATATCAAGTCGGTGATGAAATTCGGGATCGCATCTTCATCGAAGCCATCGAGGGTCAGAAACTAATTCTAAAGTACATTGGCCCAGAAACTGGGGAATATCAGTAACGAAAACCTAGAAAACTCGATCAAACTCATCTGTTAAAATTTGCGGATTCTAGCGATTATTCGGGCCAGAGAAGCCGATTAAGACTGAGTGCAGTGCGGAAAAAACGCCTTAACTCTGGTCAATTTGATGAGCTCGTTTCTCTCAGGAAGTTCTAAGAATCTTATCTTCGGATGCTTCTTAGCTGCATCCTTTTGCTATCAAACGAGCGCCAGCGGGCAATGGTATCCTATCCCATCTTTAGGTCCGGCAGAGACAGAAGCACTCTTACGTGACTACGAGCCGCAACTTCTACAGCCGAGTCGGCAGGAACCAATCAAGCTGAACCAGGTAAGGGCTGATGCGCGGTACCAGCAGGATCTCTTGAGCCCCACCGGCTCCGAATATGTCGTGCTTACGCAGATGCCGACCGCCAAACAACTGCCTGGGGGAGGGCAAGGCTTTCAACCATCTCCTGTACGTCTAGCATCGGCCCAACAAGCGCGCCCAAGCGCTGTTGTTCAAGCTGCATTTGTCGAGGAAGTTGAATCAAGACAGCCTTCGACCAATACATCGTCCAGGTCGCGAAATAGCACGGCGCCAGCAACCCTGGCCAGCGCGAATCAGTCACTGATGCTTCCAGAAAGCGCGCTACCGGCACCGGTGCAAGTCACAGATTCGAATAGCACGACGGTGAACTTGATGTCCAGTTCGACAGGAGAGCAGTCGGTGACTATCTCTCAGGACAATCCCGAAAACATCAACGTGAATGGGGCCAAGGGGGCAGATATACGATTGATATTGGCTCAAATCGCTGAGGCGAAAGACCTCGATCTGGTTGTTGCCGATGATGTGCAGGCAACTGTAACTACCAACCTGACCGACGTTCCGCCAATGGAAGCGCTGGACGCCATTTTGAAGATCAACCAGTTGGTTTGGACGCAGCAAGGTAACATTATTTTTGTGAGCAAGCCAAAGGGAGCTAGCAGTAAAGTAGAGACTGCTAGCACGATGCCGGGGCAGCGCTTGCAAGTCTTCGATTTACACTACACGTCATCTGAAGAAGTTCTTACCGTAGTCAATGGCCTGCTGTCTGCTGCTGGTAAGGCTTTTGCTCACAAAGCGGACATCAGTAGCACTCGGCAAACAAGAGAGAGAATCGTAGTTGAAGATTTTCCAGATAGAATTGACGCGATTTCAAAGTATCTGGCGAGTGTGGATAATCCGCCGCGACAAGTCTTGATTGAGGCAAACGTGCTCCAAGTAACCTTGGATAGCAATCATCGTCACGGTGTGAACTTGCTTGGAATAGCTCGACTTGCCGGCGCACAACTCGATGTTCGTACTCAAGGATTTGCCAACGATCAATCTTCGCCAGGATTTATGATGGGTCTCAACGGTACCGATTTGGATGGGATGGTTGAGACACTGCAGCAATTCTCGACTGTCGAGACTCTGGCGGCTCCGAAGGTGCTTTGCGTGAATGGTCAACAAGCACGCATTCAGATCGGCTCCAAGTTCGGTTACTTTGTAACAACGACGACTCAAACAAGCACGCTTCAAAATGTCAACTTTTTGGACATAGGTGTCGTTTTGCAAGTGGAGCCAACAATCACGCACGATGGTCAAGTGCTGTTAACGGTTGAACCTAAAGTCTCAGGCGGACGAATTAATCCTGACACTGGATTGCCCGAAGAAGATACAACCGAGGCTACTACGACAGTGCTGTTGCCGGACGGAAAGGGCATGATTATCGGTGGTTTGATCAAGGAAACAGATGACCATCAAGAAACTTGGGTTCCACTTCTCGGCAAGATTCCTCTCTTAGGAAAACTGTTTAGCCGTCGCAATGATCAAATGGAACGCGTTGAGGTGATTATTGCTCTGACGACACATGTTGTTCCCTATGGTCAAGCCGTGAATGACCGGGAGTATGCACAATTCTCCCGTGCAACGCAAAAAACTGCCACGGAAGAGAACTACGCTGGCGCGATTTGGGGCGAAGGCTATACGCCAGTAGAAACTGTGATGCCAAAGCCCGTACCAGCCTCCAGAGACGCTAAAGTAAACGTCTCAGAGGATGGAACTCGAATGCAGTTCAGAAACTAGAGCAACGAGCAGCAAATATCTGCTCATTGCCAGGGAGCAGGATCTTACTTCGCGAGGTTTCGAATCTCGATAGCTCGAAATCGAACGGGGTCGCTGTGCCCGGCAAATCCGAAGTATCCTTGGGTACGATCTTTACCTGGATGAGGTCGTCCGCCCATGTACTCTGTTACTTGACTCAGGTCACCATTTAAGATCTCAGAACCGTTTAATTCCACGCGAATGGTGGAACCCCTGACGGTGACTTCTTGGTAGTTCCATTGACCTGCATTGCGGAGATAGCCACGTTTGGCTGCGATCATCCCGTAGGCTGAGCCATGATATTGCCGTGTGTCTAAGTTAGCGTACTTCTTGGCGTTGTTGTCCAGGACCTGCAATTCGCACATACCTGTATAGGCCGTATCACCTTTTCCAGGATAGCGAATCGCTAGACCGTTGTTTCCACCACCAGGCAGTTGGAATTCGAAGCGAACGGCAAAGTCGGCATACTCTTCTTCGGTGTGCAAGACACCGCCTTTGCCTTGTTTACATTGGATAGCTCCGTCGATCACGTCGTAGTTATCCTTAGCGCCTGTCCATCCGTTTAGGGACTTGCCGTCGAAATTACTAACATAATCCGTTGCAGGGTTATGTTCTCTCAACCATTCGTTTGACTCTTCCGCGGTGAGTTCTTTAATGTAAAGATTGCGCCATTGAATTTCGCCGCCATGCGTTTGCAGCTGAATCACTCCTTTAGGTGCAAGTGGCTCGGAGCGTTTCCAGAAATTCTCCATGACCGCGTTGTCGACGACTTGTTTTCCATTGAGCCATACGCTGGTGCGTGCACCTACTTGGACGATGCGAAAAGCATTCCACTTACCGAAAGGTTTGTCTGCCAAAACAAGCGGATCTTTTCCGGGAGCTCCCTTGCTGCTATTCCAGAGTCCACCACTACCCTTGTCCGCGCCCAATTTGAACTTTGCTTCTTCGGTATAATCCCAAATTTGCACCTGAGGTGTTCCACGCAGATAGATTCCTGAATCAGCCTTGGCAACGGTCTTGTACTCAAGCAGCAATTCGATATCGCCGTACTCTTTGTTGGTGGTCAGATATGCACCTTTTCCATCATTGACAATGACGCTTCCGTCCACGGACCAGTCAACTTTCCAATGCTTGGCGATATCTGCGTCCCAGGCCTCTTTTTGTCCGTCGCCTGTGCTTTCCCACTTGTCGGGATTCAAGTGAGGGCGACCATGCCAGCCTTCAAAGTCCTTGCCGTTGAACAGAGCCGTAAATCCCTCTGGGACGTCGTCGGCTTGGGACACGGTGCATAGTCCAGTGAGCATTAGGAGAAGGAAACCAAGCTTGAAAGGAATTGCATTTCGCAACATGAGTGGAACTCCATGAGGTAGGCTTTTGATTGGATCAAGTAGCATAAGCAGCAGGCGGGGTGCTCGACAAGCATCTTAGGCCGTGTAAACGGCCAAGGATCGAATCATATCACGTTTCGAGCCAAAAAACGGGCCAGCGACTGCAAAGACTTAGCTGAAGAGCTTCCCGTTTTAAACGTGTAAAAATACGAACCTCGTCTGTTTGCAATCGACTCAAATCCAAGTCCCCAAGAACTCTCCATTCCTCTTCCAGCCTCCAGTCGTAGGTTTCTCCGCCGGGCTGAAAAAACGGCAGCTGGTCAGGCAAGAGTCTCTCGTAATCTGCCTCGTCCCCATAAATGACCGGCCGTCCACCCAGGCGTTCAATCGCTGCCCTAGATATCATGAGGCCGTAGGGCTCCCAGTCCCACCGACCAAGATGGGGACGAAACGAACGTTGGCTTAGAAGTCTGGGCAATGGAACGTCAGATAGACTGACGACTTCGCGATTGCATCGCTGCAGAAATTTGGATCCAACCAATCTTCGTTGGTAGCAGATCTTGTTCAGCTGCATCCACGGCGAACTGTGCAGGGCCTCGCCTGAGATCCAATGTCGATACAGCGATCCTTGTTGACTTTCATGCGGCTGGAACATGGTCCCGCGAGTGCAATGGATCAACCATTTTCCAGCTCTGCGCCCGGAGGGCTCTGTGTCGAATACCGCTTCTGGCAAAGCAGATGTAAGCTGCAGACAGCCCGTTTGTGCTGTACTGCGAAAGCAAGGTTCGTCCACGGGTGCGATAAACTGCTTTGAAGGCCGCCAGCCCACGGCGCCGAGATTCATCCAGAACCGGTTGTGACGTAGTGAGGACGAGGCAGATTGCCTAGTGCCTTTCTGAATTTCGACCGCATCATGAAGTAGCACAAAAACAGATCCCGCATCAAATTGCTGACTCAGCAAACGCTGCTCGAGAAGCTTTGCTATTTTGCCCGATTTGCGTATCGCCAACCCAAACAAGCGATCCGCTAGGAAGACATTGGCCACATCCTGTATCGGACCAATTAATTGCATCTTAGAATCAGTCGTTGGCGAGACGTACAAGGTTTTCCTCGCCAAATTATGACTTGCTGCAAAACGAGGAATAGTCTCAAGCAACCACCTGTGCCAATCCTCTTTAGCTTTTGCGAAACAGACCTGCAGGAAGTCCACTTCGCTGCGAAACGCTAGTTCTTCAAGTGCGGATGCTAGGGTTGTCTGGTCCGCGACAAGCAGACGTTGATTTCGGCGCCGAATCTCAGTCAAAATGTCGTCGACCAATTGAGGCCAGTGCGGCAAGTTCTGGTGTTGTTTGCCCAGCTGCGAGCAGGCGATGCCGACCAACTTACGCGAATCCTGATATGCGGATTGGTGGCAAAAATAGAGTCTTGATCCAAGCCAATGCTCTGCCAGATTACACTGTCCGCCCGGGGGCATAGAGCGCAAGGTATAGCCTTGATTGATCAGAAGGCTGAGCTGATTTGAGAATTCTTCCGAGTGTAAGTTGGATTGATGCAAGCTTTGCAAAATGCAACTTCCTGACTCCAACGCACTGCTAATTGGTAGCAGAATTCCGATGTGTTCCGAATTGGAATCCGTTTTTGGAAGCATGGTATGCACTCTGCTTTGCAAAAGGGCGACCGTCTTTGCATAGCATTGTAGCGCACTTGGGGCCGATGGTGAAATGCCCTAGAGAACAGGCAATCCAGGCCCATTAGGCGATGCAGCAGCCCGATCGTTGATGCGCGTGCACATGGAGCGGACTATTTTTTCCAGTGCTGGTCTACATATTGGATCTTTGAGGACGCTGGCTAGATTGCCTTCATCTGATTCAAGCCGCAATTGCATATTCAGCGGTACTTCACCCAGGAATGCAACGCCTTTTTCCTCGGCTTTGGCACGGGCACCGCCCGCGCCAAAAATGTCATAGCGCTTTCCATTGTCAGGGCAGATGAAACCACTCATGTTCTCAATCATTCCCAGCACGGGAATATTCGTGGTTCCAAACATTCCAATAGCTTTAGTAGCATCAAGTAATGCAACCTTTTGTGGTGTACAAACTACGACAGAGCCAGTCACAGGCAGAGCCTGAGAAAGCGTCAAGGCGACATCGCCGGTTCCCGGGGGCATATCGATGATGAGATAGTCCAGGGGACCCCAGTATGTATCCCGAAGGAATTGAGTGATAGCTCCATGCAGTTTAGGACCTCGCCAGATTACGGCCTGATCCTCTTCCAGCATAAAACCCATCGACATGACAGGAATGTGCTCAAAAAATATCGGATGTATCTTACCGTTTTGAACCTCAGGCATTCCTTCCAGGCCCAGCAAATGCGGAACACTTGGGCCATAGACGTCTGCATCCATAAGTCCGACTTTGCAGCCCATTTCGGACAGGGTGAGCGCAATGGATGTTGCCATCGTGCTCTTCCCAACGCCGCCCTTTCCAGATCCGACCGCAATTACGCTTTTCACTGTCAGGCCGATCTGTCCCAGGCGGGCAGGTGGACGGTCGAACTCTGAGATTTCAACTTCGACTTTCTCGGATCCAGCTCCCGAGGTGCGAATGCATTCTTCGACCCGAGATTTGAATTCGTCTTGAACAGGAAAACTGTGCGAAGCGAGTTCGATATTGCAGACCAAGGTCTCGCCTAGAAAATCGAGCGACTTAAGTTGATTGGTGGATCCAATCGTTCGTCCCGTTTCTGGGTCTTTAAATTTAGAGACAGCTACGCGGATTGCGTCCAAGTCGGTAGACATGTTTTCTCGTTGGCGCTTGTAACTCGGCGCGAATGGTGCGTCGCGCAAAATGATTGAATCTAATCTTCAGGATCGTCCAGCCAGGGCCAGGGAAGTCGGTCGATCAAACCAGCGAGCAAGGGATGGGAACTACGATCGGAAATCACGATGGGTAAAGGATCGCGGTTCAATATTGCCTCCAGACCTCTTTGTAATGATGGTACCTGCGAGACAACTAGCTGTGCACCCGCCTCGCAAAGAATACTGGCCGAGTCACACAAGGAATTGTCCAGCAAAACCAAGCAGAGTGGGCCAGGGGTTTGGCTACGAAACTCGGCGATCATCGACGTGGCTATCGCAAGTTCTGCTGAGAGCTGCAATCGCAAAAGGAGTAAACCCAATTCCGCTTTGAACTCCGCTCCGCTCAAAAAATCGCTATGTCGTCCCAACTCCTCAATATTCTGAAATTGAGTCGTAATGGGTGTATCTGCAAATCGGTTTTTCAAGATTTGCGAGGTTAGAGTTGGAACCACTTGAGTTGGATCGTAGGCGGCCCAAATCAGTTGTTTTCCGTCAAGGAGTTTGTTCATAAATGGAGTTTGTAGAAACTCGAGTTAAGGAGCTTGGGGAAGGGTGCTGAGCAGTTTGGCATCGCTAAGCTGCCAAGTCCATATTTGTCCAAGTTGACCACCGGCCGATATTCTGGTTTCATCGCCTGATACAGCAATTCCGAACACAGCGTCCTTCGCCCCAGCGAATGTTTTCATCTGTTTACCATCATCTGCATTGTACAAGCGAATGGAACCGGCCGCGTCACTCATGACAAAGTGATGTGTTAGTCCGACAAACTGAACGGCGGTGACTTCCTTTCGAAAGCCCGAGATAGTTCGGATTTGTTCGCCCGTTTCAGTTCTCCAAACCTTTAGGCTTGCGTCTGCGCTGGCAGTCACCAAAACCTGCCCATCATCTTGCCAAGCCAGTCCAAGAATGTGATGTGTGTGGCCTTCAAATGAACGAAGAGGCTTGCCGGTTGCAACATCGAGCGTCTTGCAGAGTTTGTCCGCACCTGCACTGGCTAGCTGTCGACCATCAGGCGAAAACTTAAGGCTAAAGACCGTATCTGAATGGACTTCGCCTAGACTTCGTTCCACTTTGCCCGAGTCGACGGAGAGCAGCTGTATTTCGCCAAATCGGCTCGGTGGCCCGCTCCCAACTGCAAGCAATTTGCCATCAGGACTGAAATCTAATGCGGTGATTCGGTCGCTGAAAGGAGATTCGTTCGGATCACCAACAGAGTGCTCAAGATTCCACTTGGAACCAAGCGGCACTCTGAGAAGCTCGCCATCCTCGGACAAAGCCAATAATTTGTGGTCGCCAGGGGTAATCAAAAGTCCTTTCAAGGATGCGCCTGAGTAAAGATTCGGTAAGGGTGCACCATCTTGCAAGGAATAGGCTCGAAGTTGCTTGTCCTTGCAGGCCAGCACAGCGGTGTTTGTGCCGGCTGCGAGGACAAAACTTGACACCTCGTTCTGCAGCGGCTTGGACTCAATTTCTTTCAGAGCCTGTTCAAGCTGGGATTGGATTTGCTTTTCAGATGCAATTTTCTTTTCCATTTCAGGAACCAAAGCGGCGACGCGATTGGCGCTATCCTTGGCTGCAGCCAGAGCTTGGTCGCGTTCATCCAGTTCAGACTGCGCTCCATCGCGTTTTCCGTTGGCGTCTTCGATGGCTTTTTTCTTGGCCTCTAGGTCTTTGTTGGCGCTTTCAATTTGCTTTTGCGCAGCGGCCAGCGCGGCTTGCGCGGCAGCCACGGCTTTCTCGGCTTCGGTGACTTTCGCCTTGGCCGCATCCACGTCCTTTGTTTTGGCTTCCAGTTCTGTCTCCGCCTTATCCCGATTCTCTTGAACCTTCTTTAAAGCTTCCTTTTCTTTATCGGAAGCTTTTTGAAGTTCAGGCAGCTTCTTCGAATACCCATCTACTTTGGATTTTTGTCGCTTGGCATTTCTAGATGCGAAACGGATTTGCTGGTTGCGTGCATAGTCCGAATTCAGACTGGCAACCATTTTGGCCGTTTGCGTGTCCCAGATTTGGACAGGTTTCCCTTCCGAGGAAACCAACACACGATTCGCAGAGGCAGAAAAGTCGATCGATTGAATCGGGGCACCAATCACTAGCGTTTTCGTTACTTGGATCTTCTGGCCGTCGAAGCCGCCTATTGGGATGTTTCCGTTTTTGAGGCCGATGGCTACTTGGGCTGGATTGCTCCCAACGATTTGCAGAGCGCTGACTCCGTCAAAGCCTTCGATTTCTTTCAATTCTTGAACTTGGTTTTCAGCCAAGCGAGCAGTAAAAAGCTTGCCAGCATCATCGACACCGACAAGCGCCGAGTCCGCCACCTGAATCGAAACAGCTTTTCGAGGGTTTGGAAGTGTGAGAGTTTTCGAAGCAAAACCGGTCTCTTGCTTCGTCGTCAACGACCACGCCCCGGACGCATCTACGGATAAAAGTTGGCCACTTGGAATCCAAGTGAGTGCCGTTACTGGGCTGGCGTGTGACTTTAGAAAACGTGTCGACTGGCCCGATTCTAAATCGAGGATTTCTAATTTCCCGGCTACGTCGAAATAGGCCAGTTGCTTTCCGTTGCTTGAAATGGATTGACGATTGAGCTTTGTAGCGTTGAGCCCTGTGAGCAGGGATTCAGTTTTGTGAACACGTTTCCAAACTTTGACGTTGCGGTAACCGCCGGTCGCCATGCGATCACTTTGCGGGCTGA
>JBCCEO010000042.1:0-20372 GCA_039030255.1 Planctomycetota bacterium
CCTGCGACCCGGCCGCGTTCGGTGCCCCCGCCGCCACCGCCACCGCCGCACCGGCAGCAGGACCCCCGCGGCTACGGCCCAGTAGAGCCGGTATTGATGATCTCCTTCATCGCCATAGTGGAAGGTCCGGATCAGTTTCCATTCACCATAATGCACCGACATCGAGGGAGGCAACCAGTGTGGCGTCGCTCCGTGCCCAGGCACTAGAGTGAACATCGGAGCGCGAGTCATCTCCTCGCCGTAAAGCGCGTTGGCGAAGTCATTGCCGTCGATGTCATGATCTCCTGGCTTTTCGACTTGCAGCATACGGAGGATTGTTGGATACAGATCCGTCGCCTGAATTCGTGTGTTATTCCTTGATCCTGGTTTCGTAACTCCAGGCCAGACGACTACTGCCGGAACGCGAACACCGCCTTCGTGAATCCCGCCCTTGCCCCCGCGAAGTGGATGATTGCTGGTGATCGGCGTGATGTATTTTTCTCCCGAGGATGCACTCTCCTCAAGGCCACAGTGAGTATTGCCGCCGTTATCAGAGTAGAAGACGATGACGGTTTCGTCCGCAATACCTTCTTCGTCAAGCGCATCAAGCAAGGTTCCGACTGCGTCATCCAAGGAATGCACCATTGCGGCGTAAGTCGGAGATTGTTGCGGGAGCCCGACTCCAGGTTCATGCGCTGCAAGCAGTTTCTCTCTGACCTCTGGTTTGCAATTTGCAGTCACGGAGTCTCCCAACTTCTTTCGGTAGTATTCAATCAATTCTGGCTTCGCCCCGAAGGGAGCGTGCACCGAGAACTGCCAATAGTTCATGAAGAAGGGCTTGCTGGGGTCCCGATTCTTCAGCCAAGCTGCGGCCTCCTTGGCCATGCGATCCTCGATGTGTTCGCCGAGTTCGCCTTCTTGGAAATTCGGATTCTCGTAGTTCCACGGTGCTAGGTAACTGGTCTTTGGCCCTGGTCCCCACCAATGCGGAAGGTCGACATCGAACCCACGCTCGAGCGGCGAATGGGGTTCGCGTCCCAGATGCCATTTGCCAAAGTGAGCCGTGGCATAGCCCGCATCCTTAAGCAATTGGCTGAGGAAGGGTAAATCCGGATCCAATCGTGTAGCACTTCGAACATTGGTACATTTCTGATGTGGCGGACTGTTCGGACTTGTAACTGGCTCAAAGCGTTCGTCGGCGAGATGTGCTGCCGGAGCTGTCATTCCGTGCCGCGCAGGATTCTGCCCCGTCATGATGCTGGCCCGCGTTGGAGAACAAATTGGACTTGCATAAGCACTGGAAAACGTCATCCCGCGAGCAGCAAGTCGCTCGATGTTCGGCGTTTCGTAAAGCGTGGTCTTTCCATAAAGGGTCGTGTCAGCCCAGCCAAGATCATCCGCCAGAATGAGAACGATGTTTTTAGGGGCTTCACCACGCGCGGGAGCGGCGAGAACGAGCAGCAAGATCAGAATTAGCCTGTTGTTCATAAGTTTTTTGGCACGTTTCAGTTTTGTAGTCGTTTTGCAAAATCCGTCCACTTCGAAAGTAGATTCTAATCCAATCCCGCGACTCAAATCGAAACGGCTGCAATCAGCCAGAATCTTGGTCGAGGCTGTTCGGCCCCTGTCGGTCGTGCATATTGCTAGAATCGAAATTACTTGGACAACTACTTGGGTGGATTTCAGGCATGAGGAAACCTTTTAAAATCCCTTGAGCAACTGATGAAGAGTCGGAAGAATCAAATCCCACCGAAACTCCAATGACTGGGCCCGCTAGCCTGCGAGCTGGCACTCAAGGATCGGGCAGGCGGATGCGACAACGCAACTGTTTGCAGTGCTTGCAGAGGATGCGGTATTCGATCGGTCATGTCATGTCATTTTATTTTAAGAGTAAGAAAATCATGAGATACAACTGTTGGTCTATCCTGGTGTCGTCCTTCGCTATCCTCTTGATAGCTCAAGCTTCACTCGCTCAGGAAGTGCGTGCACCGGTGCCTTTGATTTTTGACACGGACATCGGCAACGACTGTGATGACGTCTTGGCCTTGGGGATGATCCATTCGCTGCAGTCGCGTGGGGAGTGTGAATTGCTGGCCGTCACGATTACCAAAGATCATGAACTGGCGGCACCCTTCACGGACGTGGTCAATACTTTCTACGGTCGTGGCGAAATTCCGATCGGTGTCTGTCGAAGTGGAGTGACCAACGAAAAGGGCAAGTTCAATGTTCTTGCCGAAGACTCCGATCGGTATCCTCACGATTTAACTTCCGGGAAGGACGCGCCGGATGCTGTTTCGGTTCTGCGGAAAGCTTTGGCATCGCAGGCAGACGGAAGTGTGGTGATTTGTCAGGTCGGCTTTTCCACGAATCTGGCGAATTTGTTGAGGTCAGAAGCGGACAAGATCAGCCCGCTCGGCGGCCAAGACCTGGTGTCGAAGAAAGTTCGCCTACTCTCCATTATGGCGGGAGCTTTCACTCAGATCGTCGGGGACACGGGGCACCTCTACGACCACAAAGAATACAACATCATCAAAGATATTCCGGCCGCGAAAATCCTGTGTTCCTACTGGCCGACAGACATTGTGTGGAGCGGATTTGAAATTGGCAAGAACTTGACTTACCCGCATCAGAGTATTCTCGAAGACTTTAATTACGTGCAGCATCATCCACTGTCGGAAGCATACACGCTTTACATTCCACCGCCGCATGATCGACCGACATGGGATTTGACGTCGGTGCTGCATTCAGTGCGGCCGAATCGAGGGTACTTTGACTTGTCGGAGCCCGGCGTGGTGACTGTTGCAGACGATGGACTGACAACCTTCGAGAAAAAAGAAGGAGGGCGCGATCGTCACTTGATTCTGCGTGACGGGCAAAAAGGTCGGGCAACAGAAGCATTAGTTCAGCTGTCCAGCCAACCACCGGGTGGGAAGTAGGTTAGAATTTGACGGAACAGATTGCCAAAGTCTTGTAGCTTCGGTTGCATGGGCTTCGAAACTCTTGCCGAGCTCCGATACGGGAATTTGTTTCCTTGCAAAACGTAAATTCGCTGCGCTGTCCTGCTTGCTCGGGGTGCAACACTTTGGCCCAATCGTTCGAGGATTTTTGCGTCTACAGCGTCCAAGCCGGCCACGCATCCCAGCAGGAAATTGAAGCACTTTGGAGTTCTCGATGAAAAATATTCGCGCCACGATACTAACTTGTCTTTGCCTTGGTTCATTACTTCTGGTTGGATGTAGTTCTCCAGCCGATCCAAGCTCGCAAAACTCCGCGAGCAATGCCGGAACAAACGAGGGCTCGGAGAAACCGCGCGTCGCGCTGATCATGAAGTCGCTTGCCAATGAATTCTTTTCAACCATGGCGAAGGGTGCGGAAACACATCACGCCGAACACCCCGATGATTACGACTTGATCGTCAATGGCATCAAGGATGAACGTGACCTGAGTCGTCAAGTCGCATTGGTGGAAGAGATGGTTGCAGCCGGAGTGAATGCTATCGTGATTGCTCCCGCCGATTCCAAAGCTCTTGTGCCCGCGCTGAGGCGAGCACAAAAGTCAGGCATCGTCATCATCAACATCGATAACAAACTGGATGACGAAGTGCTTCAACAGGAAGGAATTACGATCCCATTTGTTGGCCCGGACAATCAAGCTGGGGCAAAAAAAGTTGGCGATTATCTGGCGACGAAACTCAATGGCGCTGAAAGCAAAGTAGCCATCCTGGAAGGCATTCGAACCTCGTTTAATGCTCAGCAGCGTTTGAAAGGATTCGAGGCTGCCATGAGCGAGGCGGGAATAGGAATCGTTGACAGCCAATCGGCTGAATGGGAAATGAGTAGCGCTAACGCGATCGCCGCTTCGATGCTAAGCGAACATCCTGAGATCGATGCGATTTTGGCTGCAAACGATTCGATGGCGATGGGGGCAATTGCAGCCGTCAAAAGCGCCGGTCGCAGTGGCGAAGTGCAAATCGTAGGTTTCGACAACATTACGGCCGTGCAGGCGGCGATCAAGGAAGGAAAGGTTTTGGCCACAGCCGACCAGTATGGCGGCAAATTAGCAATCTTTGGCATCGAAGCGGCTCTGAAGGAACTCGCGGGTGAAGGTAAGGGCGAAGACATCGAAACGCCAGTCGATTTGATTACCAAAGACACGTTGCTTCAGGAATGAAAAACGTCCCTCTACTTCAAACTCATGGTCTGACACGGCGCTATGGCGACGTGACCGTGTTGGAAGGAGTGAGCATCCATGTGCGCACGGGAGAGATTCACGCGCTGTTAGGAGCAAACGGCGCGGGCAAGTCTACGCTATGCAAGATAATTAGCGGTCTACTTGGGCAGACCTCCGGCACGATGCAATTGGGGGGCTCCGACTACGCTCCAAGCAGCAAGCAGGATGCCGAAGCGGCGGGAGTTGAAATCGTCCAGCAGGAATTGAACCTGATCGGAACGCTTTCCGTGGCTGAGAATCTCTTCCTAGCACGCTTGCCAAGTTACGGCGGTGTGTTGCGGAATCGATTGCTTCATGACGAGGCGCGACGAGTGCTCGATCAATTTGGCCTTGATGGGATATCGACAAACAAACGCGTCGAATCGCTTGGCGTCGGCTACCAGCAGATGGTCGAAATCGCGAGGGCGCTCGCGCGGGACTGTCGTTTGCTGATTCTGGACGAACCGACGGCGGCACTTTCCGGGCAAGAATCGGAACGACTGTTTGCTCATTTGCGAAGCCTGCGTGACCAGGGCGTGGGAATCATCTACATCAGCCACCGTTTAGACGAAGTCGCAGAGCTGAGTGATCGACTCACTGTTCTTCGCGATGGCCAGTTTGTAGAAACCAGAGCCACCAAGTCCGCTAGCAAGGACGATATGGTGAACCTGATGAGCGGCGATAGCTCGGTCGATGCTGCGCCGAATCAGCATGCGTCTTCAGGGCATCACGACTATCGTAGCAGCGAAATCGCGCTCAGTGTCCGAAATCTTACTTGCGGTTTGGTGCGTGATGTTTCGTTTGATGTGCGGCGCGGTGAGCGAATTGGGGTTACAGGTTTGGTCGGTTCCGGGCGGACGGAGCTGCTGCGAGCTATCTTTGGAGCCGATGTGGCAACTTCCGGTGAGGTCGCGTTGAGCGGGGGAAAGACTGGGCGTCGCTTCACTCACCCCAGCGAAGCGGTTGCCGCCGGCGTGGCCATGGTCACCGAGGATCGAAAACAGAATGGCCTGCTGCTAGCACAGTCTATCAGGTCCAACACAACGCTCAGCAGCCTTCGCGAACGCTTTTCGTGGTCTGGTCTGATTCGAAGTCGCGAGGAAGAAAACGCGACTTTGCAAATCGCCAAAGATCTTGAAACGAAATGTGAATCGATCGAACAATCGGTACGAACGCTTAGCGGTGGTAATCAGCAGAAAGTGGCGGTGGCAAAATGGCTCCTGCGCGATGCGGATGTGTTTTTGTTTGATGAACCAACCCGAGGAATCGATGTCGCAGCGCGCAGAAGAATCTACTTGCTGATGGAATCGCTGGCAGAAAATGGAAAAGCGTGTGTCATTGTCAGTAGCGATCTCGACGAGCTGATGGAAACCTGTGACGCCATTGCGGTGATGAGCGATGGACAGCTTGTAGACACTTTCCAACGGGGGCAGTGGAGTCACGAAAAAATTGCGCAAGCCTCCTTTGCGAGGTACGCGTCATGAAGCAGTCCAGGTGGTTCCAGATTGTCACGGAATATGGCGCCTTGCTGGCTGTGCTGGGAGTGCTGGTCGCCGGGTTCGGGCTGTTCAGCAAGAACTTTTTGCAAGTCTCCACACTGGTTACGATCGCGAATCAGATCCCGGATCTAACCTTTCTTGCCGTCGGAATGACGCTAGTGCTGATCGTGGGCGGAATTGATCTGTCGGTAGGTTCATTGCTCGCTCTTTCGTCAGCCGTACTGGGCGTGTTGATGGCAAAATATGGTTGGTCGATCTGGACGTCGCTACTAGTCGCGATGATTGTCGCCGGGTTGTGTGGAACAGTGAATGGTGTCATCTCGGTTGGCTGCAAGATTCCTTCGTTTATTGTCACGCTAGGAATGTTGGAAATCGCTCGGGGCGCTACCAAGGTCGTCACCGATTCGCAGTCGGTTTACATTGGAAGCAAAGTCGAATGGTTCGGGCAGCCGCCCGAGGGAATGCTGTTGTCCCCCGCCTTTGCTATGGCAATATTCGTGGTGCTCGTAGGTCAATTCGTTTTGACACGCACGGTCTTGGGTCGGTACTGGGTAGCCATCGGCACGAACGAAGAAGCGGTGCGTATGTCAGGCATTCGACCGGCTCCATATTCGATTGCTGTTTTCGCCATCAGTGGCTTGATGTGCGGCCTCGCCGGGCTTGCACAGACTTCGCGACTTTCCACTGCCGATCCCAATGGCGCCGTCGGAATCGAACTGGCCGCGATCGCTGCCTGTGTGATTGGTGGGACTAGCCTCATGGGGGGACGCGGTAGCGTTGTCAGTTCTTTTATCGGTGTTCTGATTATTCAAGTGTTACAAACCGGATTGGCGCAAGTTGGCGTTTCGGACTCGAACAAACAAATTATCACTGGCGCGGTCATTGTTGCCGCCGTTCTGCTCGACGCGCTGCGGAATCGTTGGAGCAAAATAGCTTGAAAGCCGGAATCATGATCCGGAGTGCAAAGGTATCTGGATTGGCCGAATTATGAAAAACAATACGAAACACACGCACTCAAGAAGAGAGTCGCAGCAGCCGAGCAAGACACCCTTACCTCGGGCGGTTCCCAAGGAGCTTATATCCACCTTCGAGCAGATCGTTGGACGCAAGAACGTGCTGACGAAGGAGAGTAAGACAGCATATTACCGATCGGGATTCCGCTCCGGCTTGGGTGGTGCGTCAGCAGTCGTCTTTCCCGGAACTCTGCTTGAGCAGTGGAAGGTGTTACAAGCTTGCGTGGAGGGCAATTGTGCGATCATCATGCAGGCCACGAAGACGGGGCTTACGGAGGGGTCCTGTCCCAGTGGATTCGACTACGACCGTGACGTCGTAATCATCAACATCACGCGGATCAAAAAGATCATTCTGCTTGACGGAGGCAAGCAGGTCGTCGCATTGCCCGGTTCGACTCTGCATGAACTGACGCAGGAATTGCAAAAAGTCAATCGGGCACCGCATTCGGTCATCGGGTCCACAACAATCGGAGCCACGATCGTCGGCGGAATCGCCAACAACTCCGGCGGAGCACTTTGTAAGCGCGGCTCGGCCTACACCGAACTGGCCCTCTACGCTCAGGTTGACAAAGCCGGAAAACTGAAGCTGGTCAATCATTTGGGCATCAAGAATCTTGGCGAAACACCGGAGGAAATTCTGACTCAACTTGAGCAGGGAGACATTCGGGCGGAGGATGTCGAGGGCCAGGATAGAGCTGCTTCGGATCGGGAATACAAAGACCGCATTCGCAACCTCGAAGCGGATTTGCCCAATCGCTTCAATGCCGATCCATCGCTTTTATACGAAGTCAGCGGCAGCGCGGGGAAGGTCGCAGCTTTCGCTGTGCGAGTGGACTCCTATCCACTTCCGAAAAGCAAGCAGGTCTTCTTCCTCGGAACGAACGACCCGGCGAAATTCGTCACCTTGCGGCAGCACATTCTCAAGAACTTTACGGAGCTGCCCGACATGTGCGAGTACATGAATCGCCCGATTTTTGACACGGCTGCTCGGTACGGTAAGGACGTTTTTCTGTCGATCAAGCATCTTGGCACGAAGCGATTGCCCAAAGCCTATGCTCTAAAGTCGACCGCCGAATACTATCTAAACAAGATTCCTTTTCTACCAAAGTATCTCCCTGATCAATTTCTGTACTTCTTGAGCCGCCTGTTCCCTCAACATCTGCCAAAGCGCCTGCGCGAATATCGAGACAGGTTTGAGTACTATCTTATTCTCAGCATGAGTGATGAAGGCGTTGCTGAAGCTCGCCAATATCTTTCGGAGGAGTGGGGTAAGCTCGACGAAGTGGAGTATTTCGAATGTACGGAGAAAGAGCAGGAAGCCGCTCTGCTGCACCGTTTCGCTGCCGCCGGCGCGGCGATCCGTTATCAGACGCTTCACCAGAAAACGACTGAGGAAGTTCTTGCGTTGGACATTGCGCTACTGGGCAACGATCCAGAGTGGGTTGAGAACCCACCGCCGGAGATCGCTGAATATCTCGACCTAGGACTCTTCTACGGCCACTTCATGTGCCACGTTTTTCATCACGACTACATCTTCAAAAAGGGTACTGACCTTGAAGCCGTAAAATCGAAGCTGCTGGAAAGGCTCGACGAAAAGGGCGCCAAGTATCCCGCCGAACACAATGTCGGCCACATGTACGAAGCCGAGCAGACCCTGAAAGAATTCTACGAAGAACTCGATCCCACCAACACCTTCAATCCAGGCATCGGAAAGTCGGAAAAGAGACGCCGCATCGTCATGAAGTGATGTCTCCGCAACGTCTTTCCGTAAGTCTGTGTTCGTGAAGTTTTTAGGCTCGCGTGACGAATCACGGACGGCATGCCAAAACTACTTCCACCGAATCGTTTGATTCTCTTGGACCTTCTTCGTGATAGTCTTGCCATCGAGTTTGTACTTGAGTTCAAGAGTCTTGACGATCCCGGGCGCAGGATCTTTACCAGCCAGATCATTAGAGATCGCAAAGTTGTAATCGCGCAGATCAAGCTGTTGTTGCAGGACTTGGCGTACATCCATACTCTTCTCGGCGTTGCCCGGGGCTCCGTAAATCGCACTGAGCAGTTCTATGTCCAGAGGTTTCACGGACATGTTGATGGTTTTCGGCCGTTTGTAAACTGCATGCTTGGGGTTGCCTTGCGAAACGAAGTACGCGATCAAATCCTTCATTTCTTCCGAGTTCATGCCGTCCATCAGCTTGCCGGGCATCATCGAAGTTTTGGATAATTTCCGCGATTCGATGTCTTCCACTTGGAATTTCGTCAACTTGTCGGGCGTCACCCCCGAAGTCATCACGGCCACTTCATCGTCATCTTCCGAAACGATGCGTCCTGAAACAACTTTCCCATCGGCTAACAGAAAAACCTGTTGTGCGAATTGATCTGAAACGACCAAATTGGGGTCAATGATCGACTCTAGCATCGACTTGTAATCCGCACGCTTGGCAAGGTTGGTTAGGTCGGGACCTACGCCAGCCCCGGTGTTGCCCAAATAGTGGCAGGCCACGCACTGGCCAGCTTGAAACATCTTCTTGCCGTTTTCGAGACTGCGGCCGACAAGCTTTTGTTCGTTCAGGACTTGGAGAGCTGATTCAACCGTCCACTGAACGCCCGGTCCCTCTGGTTTAGGAAGAGTGCCGATGTCGACGGTTTTGACGTCGCCCATCAAGTACTTCAGCGCTAGCCGGTCTTTCTCGGGCACCGAATTGATTGCGGCTTCGCGAATCTTGTCGATGTAGCCACGAAACATATTGCCCCCGCTGCGTGAGGCTAGATCTTTGACCCAGCCCAAGTAGAACTTGCGGTCCTCCATCGTCCAACCAGCCTTCACGTCCTTCAGGCAGAACAGGTAATGCATGTTCAGAATGTTGGGCGAATTGTCCATCGACTTTAGGATCGTGCCGCCGTAGCCCGAGTTTCGCTTGAGAATCTCGGCGTTGTATTGCGAGGCTTTCGCCTTCGTGACCTTCATCAATGCCACGGTCTTGGAAACGACATTAGGATGCTCCAAGTAACTTAGGACCCGACACAGTTCCTCGTTGATGTTGTCGTCCTGGCTTGGGAAGTGTGTGTCGAGCTTGTCGCCTACTGCTTTTCGCAGCGTTGCATCAGGCATGCCATGGCGGCTCATCGCAACGGCGTAAGTTCGCAGCAGCGCGAGCTTTCCTTCCTTGTCGAGCCCGTCGAAGTTGACCTTGTTGAGCCGAGAAAGAATTGCGGGCAAACTGCCTTCGACATCGCAGCGACTGAGTCCAAGCAGCGCGTGAATCGCGATCAGGTCATTTGATTCGTCGTAGGCTTGGTCGGCCCAAGTAGCTGTGTCCTGCCATTCGATGGCAATCCTGGCCGCGTAGCGTAGGTGGCGATCCTTGTTGCCCAGGTAAGGCCATGCAGCGGCGACGGCGTTCTCATCGGCGTGTCCGTGGAATGATTCCAGCTTGTGACGCGTTGCCCGCTCCTGCGAGCCAGTGTTGTCCAACTCGGATAACGCAGTGGATTCATCGCCTTTGTAGTAAACACGATACAAGTAAGATTGGCCACCACGCCCGCCAACGGTGAAGTACATGTTGCCGTCAGGTCCAATCTGCACGTCAGTCAGCGGCAGTGATCCCTTGGTGTTGGACAAGAACTCTCGACTTTCCGCCGTGTAAGACGACCCCTTGGGCGAGAGATGAATGGAGTACATCGTGGCAAAGGTCCAGTCGCAAACGAAGAGTGCGTCCCGATAGTGTGTAGGAAACTTTGCCTCCGTGCCAGGGATCACACCCGTTGGACAACCTGGCCCCAGGTCAACTACCGAGCCGACTGAATCGGCGTAGTACTTGCGCCATTTTTGCGTAGTTGCTCGCCAACCATTTTCACCTCCAGACACACCATGGTTGATTCGAGTAGGACGATACCAAGGTGCACCGATGTCCCATTCCATGTCCGCATCGTAAACAAACATCTCGCCGTGACGATTCAAGCAGAAATCGACTGGATTGCGGTAGCCCATGTGCATCAATTCACGTCGCTTGCCATCAGGACTGAACTTCATCACGAACCCGGCTGGAGCCTTGCCGCCCGCGTTATGACCGTAGGCGTAATGGCCCAGCAGCACATCATTCTTCCAATTGCGTCGGATGCGCGAAAATTCGTGCTGCGGCGTCTTGGTCATGTTGCCGCCGATAACATAGATGCTCTTTCCATCTTCGGAAACGATCGCCGAGTGCGGTCCATGCTCTCCGCCGCCATTCAGTTCAGAAATGACTTCCTCAGGGCCAATCTCGCCGTCTTCCGAAACCGGCGCTCGTGACAACGTTCCAAAGCGAACCATGTAGAGATGGTCAAAAGCGAAGAGAAATCCTTGGACCGAGTTCTTCAAATTGAGTTTTTCAATGTTGGCTTCCGAAAATTGCTCGCCGACCTTCGGCAGCCTCATACGAAAGACACCAGCGCCACCTTGGTCGGAGACAATCAGCCGCCCCTGTTTGTCGAAAACCAGTGTGATCCAGGAGCCGTATTTCTGCTTGTCAACTTTGTAGATCAGCTCGGCTGCAAAACCTGGTTGTAGGTTGAGTCCCGTTGCTGGGTCTTCGATCGAAGGCTTGAGGGGAGGGAGTGAATCTGCCGCATTTAGAACGGGGGTTAAGAGTGCTGCAAGAAGCAACACCGGCAATGCGTTTTTCATAGTTAGATGTTCTCGAGGGTCTTAGAGTTGACGGGGGTCAATTCGAAAATAGGCGTCGCTTTTTATTGGGTTTGAAAAGCCTTGCTTTGAATCAATGTAGGAATAAATTTGCTGAAGGCGAAGTTTGGTGTCTACCTGAGTTGACGAATTCTGCTGCCAATTCCTCGTCGGTAAAGCGGAAAGGGCGATCTAAAGCATACTCGATTCAGTGTTCGGGAGAGGAAAGCAACCGCACAACAACCGCACAATATTCCGCGATCCAAGCTGTTTCGAAGGTTACCGGCTGTTTCGAAGGTTGGCCGACCTGCTTTTTCGATTGGTTCTCAGGAATTCGTCGATCCTCACTCGCCATCGGCTACAACTTGTGAACTCATTTTGATTTCTTGAATTAACCACTTGGTGAACCCAAGCACAGAGTGTGCATTCGATTCGGGGCCAACTGGTCGGCCGCGTCCGTCGGCGTGCGGAAAAGTGTTTAAGAAGTAGTGCATTTTCGGATGATGTTTCGGCAGTCCAGCTTGCCAAAACTTCTTCAACCAGTCCCGCTCCATGAACTCATAGTACACCTTGCCCTTCCAACGAATGGGGCCGTAGTAAAAGATGTATTCCTTGCCCTGGTCAAGAGTCCACTTTGCTCCTTGGACGACCTTCTCGGGCTTGCCCCACCCCGTCTCCAATGGCCAATGACGGTTGAATTGATGGCACTCGTAGGCGATCCCATCGCATCGATCCATGATCGGCTGAAATCGTCTGTCCGTCGCAAAGAACGAAGGCTCTTGAACCATTTGGATCAGTTTGTAATTCGCGTGCTTGAGGATCTTCTGCTGTGAGCCTTCACAAACATGGCTCGTATTTCGTCAAAGTCCTTCGGATAGAGAATGCGTGTATCTTCCTCGAAAGGACCAGGTTTTGCCGCTTCGTGTCCTCGTTTTATGGCAAGATCATATTCGCGACAGATCAGAATGTGCTCGACTCGGGCCCCACGCGACTCCCAGTTGCGAATCGTTTTGACAAGCAAGTTCTTTGTCGGATCGAGATCATCACGTTGCTTGCTGAGCCCCCAGTAGTGTTCGAAAAATACTCGCTTGGTTTTGAAGTCGCCATCGAGCCAACCCATGACAACGTCGAGGTTTTCCGCGACGAACGGGTAGTTGCCTTGCTGCTCCGCAAACGTGGGGGTTCCAGCCCATGATCCGCCATGATCGTGGGAGTGGTCCATAGCTGCGGTTCGAGGTAAAGGTCGCAGCCCAACAAGTCCATGTTTTTGAACTTGATCGTCGGCGTTTGCATCCGAAAAAGGAAGTAGTAGAGTCGCTAGAACTGCGAGCAAGACCCAATTCGATTTCACTGGATTAGGCTCCGGATTGAAAACATTGCCAACCTGTTGCGTTTTGAGTTGCGTTCTATGGTAATCCAACGTCGGGCAATTCCGGGATGTTCTATTTCGGTGTATCCGCTTCCTCATTGGCTTCGACCTCCTTTTTATGCTTGGCGAAGAAGTCAAATATTTCGGGCAGTTGGGTAATGGCCGGCATGATGTGGTTACCTCCTTCAACTTCGATGTACTTGTGCGTCATTTCAAGCTCCTCCATTTTGGCTGCCCAACGCTGAGCACCTTTTACGGGAACAAGCCGATCTTTATCGCCCTGCACGAGGATAACCGGGGTTGTCTTGATCTTTTCTAAATCATCGGGGGAACGGAAGGTTGCCGGAGCGATGGGAGCAAGTCCCGCCCAAATTTCTGGGTATTTGATTCCGAGGTGCCAAGTGCCTCCTCCGCCCATCGAGTGGCCCATCAAATAGATTTGTTTTTCGTCGATATTGAATTCGTCCCGCACAATCTCCAGGACATTCATGACGTCTTTCTCGCTCAATTCCCCGAGATTCTCCGGTTCCCACCGGCGAGAAGTTTCCCCGCGTCCTCCGTACCAGCCCTTTCTGTTGTAACCCATCGGTGCGGCCAGTATGTAACCGTGCTTCTGTGCCAACTTCGTGAACCCGGGATAACCTAGAATCTGACGAGGCGTACTATGGAGCCCGTGGAGTGCAACCATCAAGGGATAAGACTTCTCTTCGTCATACCCTTCTGGGACGAAAAGACCGTACTCCATCTTTTTTTCGGCCGCCTCGAAATCGTAACTCCGCATCCAAATCCGTCCCGTTACCAGCTTCTCCTTTTTGAGCGTCGCTGTTTCGTCCGCGCGCAATGATTGCAGTGCTGCAAGAATGGCAATGGCACCCGCAAGGAAGGTTTTCATGCATGACTCCAGAGGTTGAGAGAGAGTATTCTTATTGTCGGTTCGTGGTGCTGATTTCACAGCACAATGTGTTGGCTTCATTGGCAGCCGTTGTACGCGATTTTAACTCAACGACTCACGTTGTGCAGGAATGGAAGTCGATGAAGCAGGGCAAATCAGAGTTTGAATCTTGGCAAAATAGCCCTCCCCGTGCTGTCGCCTCCCCGCTACGCGTGGGCCTGCCTCCCAGAATTCCTCGTTGAACTCGGAAAGGGATGGTAAGTTGAATCGGCCCAGTTCGAAACTTTGATTGGCCCTGGGCGATGAAGGGGAAGGCAAAGGGCAAGTTGAAATTCGCATTCTCAAACAAAAGTACTCGACTTGGCCCACCTGGACTCGTTGCATGGCATGGGTAAAGATGATTCCTCCATCTGAGTACTTATGTGTCGACCAAGGCAAATTATTTGCAATTCGAAAGATCTACGATGTCCAGGCATATTTTCGTACTCTTCGTCCACTTCATCGCTGTCGCAGTTTGTTGCCACCTAAAGGCGCAGGAGCCAGCTTCTTTCCAGCTCTCTGTACGGCAAATCACCTTTGGCGAAAAGCACCATATCTTTGGCTATATCGGCCAGTGTCGCACCATCCCCTGGAACACTTCTGGACGCTATATACTTGGTCTGGAGCTTGACTTCATCAATCGCATGCCCGAGCCAGAAGACGCTGCCACAGTCTTCATAATCGACACGCAAGATAACAATCAAATCATCCGCCTGGACAAAACCCACGGCTGGAATCCGCAGCAAGGCACGATGTTCTACTGGAACCCAAATGATGCGGAGAACCAGTTCTTCTTTAACGATCGCGATGTCAAAACCGGTCAAGTTTACACCGTGCTTTACGACATCCAACAGCGCAAACGCATCCGCGAGTACCGATTTGACGACGCCTCGATCGGCAACGGTGGAGTGGCCTATGATGGCTCCGTTTTCATGGCCATTAATTACGGTCGTCTCGCCCGTCTACGTCTTGTTACTGGTTACCCCGGCGCTCTAGACTTTTCGGAACAATACGTCGCACCGACTAATGACGGAGTATTTGCTGTCGACATTGCGACCGGAGCCAAACGCCTGCTCGTATCCTATCGGCAGATGGAGGACACACTGAAAACGAAAGGTATGTACACACGCCACTCCGGTCTCTTCGTCAACCATACGCTTGTCAGTCGCGATTCCAAACGCCTTTACTTCTTTGCTCGCGCCAATTGGACGCGTATGCCCGACGAAAAGGAAAAAGGCGAACGCATCAACATTCCTTTCACGGTCAACCTAGATGGCTCGGAGCTCACATTGCACAAGCAACATATCGGTGGGCATCCGGAATGGGACGAAGGCTCCGTCATGATCGGCAGCTTGCAGCAAGAAGGCCAAGTCAAACAGATCCGCTACGACATCAATTCGCAACGCATCATCGGTCAACTCGGCAACGCGGAGATGTTCCCAAAACCTGAAGGAGATATTGCCTTGTCGCCTGATGGTAATTGGTTCGTCAACGGCTACAAGCCTAGCAAAGAGTCATCCGAGAATTTCTATGCTGTCTACCATCGACCAACTGGCGCATTCCTGCGCAGTCCCGGCATACACAAAGGACCTTACTCCAAGAATCGTGATGTTCGCATTGATCCTGCGCCGCGATGGAACCGAACTCAGGACATGATCCTGACGCCAGGCCTCGACAAGAACAACCAGAGGCAGATGTTCATCATTGAAATCAAATAGATATCTTCCGAATCACAACCGTTACAAATACCTGCTTGGCAGAGAGGAATGTAACATGGGCGCTCCAGCCCGAGATGTGCTGCCCGAAGTTATGTGAGGCCGTCGACGGGCAGGAGTGCCCATCCTACAAATGCTTATTGCCAGGCAGGAGTGCCCATCCGACGAATGGCTTAATATGTTGAGTTATGGTTGCGGAAACATTCCATCTTAAAGCTCCACCCAACTTTCGTGGATTGCAAGCGGCTTCACGCGGAAGGGTTGGAGCCCGCGATTTTAGGTCTGCACGGACAAGAAAGCTGGACTCCCTTGTGAGGAGTCTGAAATCCGGGAGTACTATCGGGTTGGATTTTCATACCAGAACACGCCTAGATCGTCGACTTCTTCGCAGGTAAGCAGATCTAAGTCGCCATCTCCGTCGAGGTCTATCATTTCGAGGCGATCAAACTTTCTACCATGCTGATCACTGATAGCGTGATCGATCCAACCTGTCGGTGAATTTTCCTGCCAAGCAACGGCAACCATCTCATCTGCCTCACGCTGCGCTTCGGACGTGGTAATGATATCACGTCTCCCGTCCAGATTGACATCGGCAATCGCCGCCGCCTTGCCTGCTGTGAGCCCAAATGGAAGCGGCATGATAGACTCTTTCCACTTTCCAGTTTTCTCGCGCTCAAGATATAGCAGTTTACCTCTCAAAGTAGGGCAAATTATATTTCGCGCGTCGTTGCCACTGAGATCCCCAACATTCAAAAACATTACTTGCTTGTCTTTGCCACCAATGAAACGCTGCGTCCACTGGCCTGATTCGGGACCAGGATTCTCTAACCAGTAGATTCCTGGCTGCTTGCCAAAGCGATCTGAGTACACGATGTCTATATCGCCATCACCGTCGAGATCCAAAGATCGCAGCGACATAATCCAGCTTGCAGGACTCAGCGTATGAAGTTGCCAACTGGCGACGTCGCGAGATCGAGTCGGATTCTCCAGCCAGCCAACGATCGCGTTATCATTCTTGGACCCGACAACCAAATCGACTCGCCCATCGGCATTTACATCTAGAGGAAGAGCGAACATCCAGCGACGCCCCGATGATTTTGGGAACACATCGGTACGCCAAGATTCGGCATTGAGGTATTCTTTCGGCGACTTCGGTGCCCAATGAACAAACACATTGTTCACCTTGCCTTCCGCGCAGGAAACAACATCGACCGCGCCGTCAGAGTCCAGATCCGCGAACACAGCGTCTTCCACGCCTCTGACTTGACCAACTGTAACGGTTGCCCAAATATTCTTGGACTGGGCTGGTCCTGGGTTGAGATAAACGGCTACCGCCCCGCCCTCTTCCCAACCTGTCGCGATATCTGCCAGCCCATCCCCGTTGACATCCGCCAAGCGAACTCCGTCAGCCCCGCGTTTCCCGGACGCACCATCGCTCGGATCTATCGTATGTCGCTTCCATGGGTCTGCGACAGCCGTTCCGGACAGCAGAAAAAATAGGATGGCGATTCTCATGAGTAGATCCGATCAAAGTTTCAAACTGGGATGATTCAACTTACGGGTATAATGAGCCACGCCTGGCACTAACCTGCGGTTTCCAAGGACTTACCAATAAAATCAACCGCTAGGCGCGAGCTTGCGGTTTCCAAGGACTCGGCAGTGCAGGCGCCAAACGGCTTATCTCCCGCTTAGAGTTCTTCTTCCAGCGATTCTTTGACCTTGCCACGCAAATTCGTCAAATGCTGGATCGCTAGTGCCGTCGTCTGCTGCTTTTTGGGGGAACAATTGATTGAATCTCCAAAGTGCGAACTAGCATACCAAAAATACTAGCACGAAGCGCCAGCGAGTATAGACTTGGTTGCCATTGGCAAACAACTCACTCGCGCGACGCGCCAGTATGGGCGCAATGCCGTAGCGGACGTCGTCAAGACTTTCGGCACCTTCTTAGCCGTTGGCCGTGAGGCCTCGGGCACGATCCCGTACGACAAGCCCGGCCGCTTACGCGTCAGGGCTCACTGACCTCTTAGAATCAACCAGCCCTTAGCTTCCGCTCCGATCAATAACTACCAGACAAGAAGATATCGCTTTGAACAACTAGGTGGACCAAGTCGCGGAGGCGATATCCGTTTTTGGCGAGCTCTCCTACGATGCGATCTACTTCGCCACGATCACTCGACTCAAGCAGTCTGCCGGAAGCATAAGTCAACAACTTCTCGGTCAGGCAACGAGTCACATCCGCCTCGCGCTCCAGTAACATTGCTTTGAACTCCGCCAAGTCTTTTACTTCGCGTCCGTTGGCTAGGACAGCAGCAGTATCAATTGGCGCTCCTTGCTTCGCCTTCTTGTCCAGCTTGGGATAATGATCTCGCCAGCGTCCGATCGGATCAAAGCTTTCCATGGCAAAACCCATCGGATCGATCTTCCGATGGCAACTGTTGCATGCGGGTTGATCGCGGTGGATAGCCATCTGCTCCTTGATCGTTTGGGCAGCGCTCAAATCGGGCGAAAGCGGCTCCACATCCGGTGGTGGCGGAGGCGGAGGAGTACCAAGAATGTTTTCCAGTACATAGACACCGCGAACAATCGGAGAAGTGTCCACGCCGTTCGCGGTGACGGTCATGACTGCTGGCATAGTCAGCAAACCACCTCGCCTCTGATCCTCTAGTTGGACTTTGCGAAAACTCTCCCCAACCACTTCTTGCCGGTAAATCAACTCCCCGAGCCGATTGTTCATGAAGGTGTAATTGGAATCGATGAAGTCCCTGACTGGCCCGTTGCGTCGGAGAACATCGCTGAAGAACGCGTCGACTTGAGGAACCAAAAAATCTTTCACGCGAAAATACTGGCCATAAGGTCCTTTGCGGTCCGGCTCCATCTGCCCAAGCTGATACAGCTTCAACCAGCGTTGCGGAAAGTGTCGAGTAAAGGCAGCAGACTTCGGATCCTGCAACATCCGCTCTACCTGTTGCTGCAACTCAACTCGATTCGACAACTCGCCCTCGCGCGCGAGTTCCATCAACGCTGCATCAGGCATGGATGACCAGAGGAAGTAACTTAAGCGCGAAGCCAGCGCAAATTCATCGAGCTTGCCGGAATCCGGAAGCAAGTAGATGAAATCCGGCGAGCAAAGCATTGCGGTATAGGCTCCTTGCATCGACGCTAGCCGCGAGTTGCCTTCAGATTCTAGTTTCGAAACAAGCTCGACGTATCTCTCCAACTCCGGAGGCTTCACCGGCCGCCGATACGCCCGCTCGGCGAAAGCCTGAAAGAGGGCCGTCAAATCCGCGCCTTCGGTCGGGCCGGTGCCGTAGAGCGCAGTGTGACTCATCGGTGGCCACTCGCTGGCCAACGGTTCAATGCGGAAGCTATGAACGCGCAGCGTCGGACCAAGATAGCCGCGTTGGAAGAGCACTTCGGCGACTTGCTTCTTGAATCCCTTTTGCTTCCGATCGATCTTTTCGTATTCCTCTGGATACCACTGCTCCAGAAGAACATGGAAGGCGTTGTGCTGGATCCAAGGACCGTTTTCCCAGCCAATCCAGGCGCTCCAAGGATCGTCAATCCAGGACTCGTAGGAGAACGTTCGTTTCTCGCCATCGCCGGGCAAAGTCCAACTTGCGATCCGATGCTTCCGCTCGCCGCGCAAATGTTCGAAACGTTCCAGGTAGAGCCCGACCTCGAACTCTTCTTCGCGGCTCTTGCGTCCTTGGTGGATGAGATTGCCTTCGCGCACCGTCCAATTACCCCAAGCATCTGGACTGGGGTTATGAGCCGATAACTCGACGGTGACCCGATAGCGGGCCGGTCGGTGCATACCGCGATGGTACTTGTCGGGCCCTATGCGGTTGTAACGATCCCAACGCTGAAAAACTTCGTCATACGGATCGCCTTTCTCTCGCTGATACTTCCCGAGTGTATCACCGTGTAAAGTCTTTGTGCAGATCGGAGCCGTAAACGTCTCGGACTCGAAAGGTTTTTGTGGCTCAATGTGCGTGGCCATCTCGATCGTCTCTTCCGCCGCATCGATCAGCATCTTGAGCAAAAAATCGGACATTACCAGTTGCTGGCCTATGTTGTCGAAGCCCTCGGCCTCTTCGTCATCTTGAAAGCTGCGAGTAGGCTCGATAGTCTTCTGAGCCGTGATGCCGTTGCCGTTGAAGTCGTAGAGACCTGAAACGACGGTGGGTTCAAAATCAGGTTGATTGAGGTAGAAAAGGTCGCGTAGCGTGTTCCGCAACTCGAACTTGTTCAGCCGGCGAATCACTGCCCTTCCGCCCGTGCTCTTGCGCGAGGCGTAAGCTTGCTGGAGTACTGGTGTCAGAGTTTCGATGATCTTCGCTGTTTCCGCATACTCCGGCTGCGGACTCTCCCTCGGCGGCATTTCCCCCAAATTGAGTTGATCTAGGATGCCCTGCCAAGCCTCAAGCGTTTCTAATTCGCTAAGATCTGTCCCCAGCGTATCGAAACGATAATCGCCCTCCTGTTCCTCCGCCCCATGGCAAGCGACACAGTGCTCCTTCAGAAACTCCTTCGCCCCCGACAAAGAATCCGCTGACGTGCTTCCGTTGGAAAGGAGCCACAAGGGCAGAAAGAAGGTGAAAATGTGACGAAGTGACATGGGGACGAGGTGAAGGGGGGATGGAGTGATGTGGGGCAACTAACCTTCCCTCTGGCAAGGTCGGACCGGGCACACGCGCTTCGCGGGTCGGCGGCCTCAACTAACCTTCCCCCTGGGAAGGTCGCGAGTAATGCGAGCGGGTAGGGTTCTTGTGGCTCATGATTCCCGAACCATCACTTGGTCGCCGCTTGAACTGATATTCTAGCCCAAATTCCGCCGCTATCGCTCTCGTAACTGCTTCCGCGTCTTCCAGCACATCGTCATTGCTGAAACGCAACACCCGCCAGCCGCTCGCCTGCAAACGCTTCTGTCGCTTTACATCATGTTCATCCGTTTGATCATGATATCCACCGTCGAGCTCGATTACGATCTTCCGCGA
>JBCCEO010000043.1:0-20086 GCA_039030255.1 Planctomycetota bacterium
AGTCGCTCAAATTAGATTCGAACTAGGATGATTGATCGTTTCCAATCTGATTCTGATTTTCCTGAGGACGGTGGCGGGCAATCGCTGCCAGAATCTCTTTCGAGCCTGGACTTGATCGAGTGGGATCAAAGTCTGATGCGCCGCGCGTTGCAATTGGCTGTTCAGGCGATGGAAGAAGACGAAGTTCCCGTCGGCGCAATAGTCACCCATGAGAATCGCATTATCGGTTCCGGATGGAATCAGCGTGAATCTTTGAAAGATCCAACGGCCCATGCAGAGATGATTGCGATCACGCAGGCCGCAGCAACTCTCGAAGATTGGCGGCTTGAGAACTGTACTTTGTACGTAACCTTGGAACCCTGCCCTATGTGTGCGGGTGCCATCGTTCAGTCGCGGGTGTCGCGTGTTGTTTACGGTGCGACGGATCCGAAAGCTGGGGCCGTCGATTCCCTTTTTCGTATGCTCGATGATCCTCGGTTAAACCATCGCTGTGACACGACTGCTGGTGTGATGGCCGACGATTGTGGAGCCTTGTTGACCCACTTTTTTCGCGAAAAACGAGCCCAAGGCAAGAAGTAGCAGGGCCAAACATTGATGAAACATAGGTAGAAAACTCTCCTCAAATGTCTACAGAAGAAACGCCACTCATTGACCCGAGCATGCTTGTTCGTGTCAAACTTAAGGCACACAAGATTGACCGAGCCTTTAACGATCGACCTGAGGCATTGCCAGACGAGGCGATTTTGCCTTGCTTAAGTTCCGAGCTCGCTGGCGAGGAAAAATTTGCACAAGTCCGAGTGGCGGTGGGACCCAACGCTCTATTTTTCCAGACGGATGTACAAGGCAAAGTGCAGTTTCCCTGGTGTCGTGATTCTCGTTTGGAAGATAGCGATGGACTGCATATTTGGATCGACACTCGCAACTCAAAGGAGATTCATCGGGCTACCAAATACTGTCAACGTTTCGGTTTTTCTCCCATGGGTAGAGGGCCCAAAGCTGATTTGCCGTTTGTGGGGTGGGCACCGATCAACCGCGCTCGCGAAACGCCCCCTCAACCGCCCGAGGATCAGATGGCGATTCGAGCACGTGTGAGCCAAGGACGCTATCGCTTGGTAGCCGCAATTCATTTCGACGCATTGTTTGGGATCGACATCGGTGACTTTCCGACCGTCGGATTTTACTTTGCCGTGATGGACCGCGAACTTGGCTGGCAATCATTGGCCCTTCAGCCTGATATGCCAGTTATGGACAATCCAAGTCTCTGGGCGCAATTGCAACTCGCATAAGCGTGCTTTCGCATAAGCGTACTTTCGCATAAGCGTGCTTTCGCTAGCACAGCTTTTGCAAGGGGCTTGTTTTCCCTGGAACGCGTCTAGCGATCGAACATGCAGCCGGATTGGCACTGCGAGCGACCGCAATTCTGCGGTTCAGAAGCCATCGGCAGAGAGGAAGAGTTTGTGTTTGGAGCTGCGGCGACGGAAAGTAATTTCGTAAGTCGCTTAGAACCGCATTCCGGGCACTCTGGTTTTTCTTCGGAGCCGCGAACCAGAACTTCGACCTTCGATTCGCACTTTTTGCAATCGTATTCGTAAAGTGGCATGAAGTGTTCCCCCTCGCCGGAGCAATTCGGCCTTAGGTAACCATAAGTATTTTGGGACTCCGATCATAGCTAAGGACCTTTTATTGTGACAGCCTTGGATCGTTTGAAAAGCTGCGTTCTTTCTACAGAGCAAGTGCGGCGCGTCGATCTAGTGGCCATTGAGCGATATGGAGTGCACTCTCTGGTGCTAATGGAAAATGCAGCTTTAAATTGTGTACGGTGGATTCAGCAATTCTGTGCAAGAAGGTCACGGCCCCCAAGGACCGTGATCTTGTGTGGTCGTGGAAATAATGGCGGGGATGGCTTGGTTATCGCGCGTCATCTACAAACACTCGGATGGCCGGTCCGTGTACTATTGCTTGGTCCTGAAGAACTTCTTTCTGATGACAATCTTGCCAACTGGAAGATTCTAAAGTCAGGTTCGGCTTCGGAGCGATTGGCGATTGGTGAATTGGTAGAAAAGTTTCAAGCAGAGCATCACCCTGCGATTGCCGAGGCAGAGCTAGTCATCGATGCGATGTTGGGTACAGGTGCAAGTGGTGCACCTCGGGCTCCTTTTGCTGAGTGGATTGAGGCCGCAAATACGTGTGAAGCCATTCGAATCGCGATTGATATTCCGACGGGCGTATGCGCACAAACCGGAGCCGCATTTGATCTACATTTCCGTCCGAGTCATACGCTCAGCTTCGTGGCGAGAAAGCCTGCAATGCAATTGCCGGACTCAAGCAAACTGTTCGGAGAAGTCGAGATTCTTCCGATTGGGCTACCACAAGATCTTGTCGAGCAGGTGCTGCTGTGGGCAGACACCGAAACCTGAAATCACGGCAATTAGGATTCGTCTGCCTTAGGTGGCTCGTAGTTGAATTCTTGCCATGCTACGGCACGATCCATCGGTTCAATGCGAAGTACGGTATTTCCGTTTTGAAATAATCGCACCGTACCCGTCGATTGACTGACCACGACACCGATGGCTTTGGTTATCTGGGAAATAGCGGCACCAGCCCAGTGTCGGGCACCGAGACCTTTGGAAAGGCTGAGTTCAGCGTGTGCGACTTCGATAATTTGCCTGCTGCGTTCGATCGTGCCATCAGGCGAAACGACGAAGGCACCGTCCATCTGCGCGATCTCTTTGATGTCTTCACGAACCTTGGCGTCGAAAAGGCTACGATTTTCGCGTTTGTAGCCTTTGAGTGGATCGAAGCCGCTGTCCTTGCAGTGCGTCAGGACTTTCCGCGTGTCACCCAGGACAAAGATTGTGCCAACTTTCTTGCCCTCGCGTCCTTCACGCCCTATCTGTGAAGCGAGATCAATAACTGTCTTGAGCGACTTTAGTGGAACACTGCTTTCGAGCTTTTGTAGATCGCGACTCGTCAGTCGTCGCAAACGGTCGTCGAGACGAATGTGACTGATTGAGTCGATCTTTTGATTTTCAAAACCACTGTAAATGGCTACTACGTTTTCATTGCTCTTGAGCAATCCGTCGGCTACTGCTTCGAGCAATGCATGCTGCAATCGCTCCAGCAGCGGGGAGTTTTCCTTGTTCAATGGTAGGGGGGATAACCCAGCTGCTTCGGCCCCGTTCAGATCTTCCTCATGGTCGGCGGCAACAATGATCTGATCGACATGTTTGGGTACGGTTGCCCGAAGTTTTTCCCAGTCCGCGGACCCGTCGAGCAGGACTAGGATTGCATCGGTTCCAGTCTGCAGGGCCATCGCGCCTGCCGATTCGAGCATGATTTCGAAATGCTGGGTGAACCGTTGGGAAACCATTTTGCCAATTATTTACAGAGACTTAAGAGCTTCGTAACTTTGAAATATACTTCGTATCCTACGACTTGGAGTCGATGAATTGAAATCCAACTACATATGGCTCGAACATTTCGACAGCAAGCCTAGTTTTGCCACTTGCGCGGACAGGTGAGCCGCAAGTAATCGTCAACGCTCGGACATGTCTTGCTTGGCCAAGCAAGAGGCCGTGGACATGTGATAGCAGAATTTAATCCATGCCGCGCAGGGTAGCAATCCAAAGCGACAATTTGTCCCCTTAAATCCGAGCCACCAAGTCGTCTTCGACCCAGTGCTGAATTCTATGGCTAGGCAATGACCAAGAGAAGCTTCGGCCAGAATTGGTCGCTGTTAAATAGCCAGCAGAACGAATAGGACCAACTGCACCAGATTCACAGCGACAGCTTGCGCCGACGCTGCTCGCATTGATGGCTGACGAGGTCAGCGAATGACTTCGTCTCTTTTCAACGTAGCAATGTGCTCTTGCAATTTGCCTTGCTCGGCGCCGAAGACACGTTGGTTGTAAAGCACGAGAGCTCGCAGCGCGTGACCTCGCGGGCCAATTGGCCAGTCGTATTCTGGATTGGAACCGACTGTATTTAACAAGAATTCAACCGCGATTTGGATTCGTGGAGAACGCAAGTGTTCATCTGGCAGCGTGAAAATCAGCCACTCAAGCATGTGCCCTGTCGTTTGGACTTTGCGTTCCTTGTCGGGCTTGTTGCCGCGGCCTTCAAACCACTCGGTGCTAAAGCTGCCGTCAGGATTCTGAAGCGTCATGGTGTAATTGACGTAGTCATTCAGGTAGTTTTCTGCGCGTGCCCAAGCACCTGTAATTGGTTCACCAGCTCGCTTGCGCTGTACAAGCGCGTAGCTAAGTCCCATAAGGCGGTGACTACCACCGCATGCGACTCCATTGATTGGTTGCGAAAGTTCTTCCGCTACCATTTTCTCAAGGTTCCACATTCGCCCACGACTATCACGCCAACGCTGATTGGGCTCAAGGTAGTAGGAAAGCCCAATCAGTTTAAACGTTAATTCGGAACGTTCTCGGCATGTTGCCATTTCGTACTTGATGAGGTCCTGAATGGAGTATTTTCTGGAGCCAATCTTAATCGGATAGTCTGACTTCACGCGCGATTGGGCAAGTATTGCCAAGAACTGTCCTTCGTGTCCTTGGACTCCGGGGCCAACATTAGTGCGGAATCCAGAACGGGTAGGCTGAAACATACGCTGCTTTGCGCACACGCCGTTGTAACACATCCAGCCAAGCGTATTGACGCGACGGCTACCAGCGATGACTTCACTTTCGACCCCAAACGGAAGGCTGGCATGCATAAGCGCCCAAGGGCCGCGACGTACAACCGTTTCCGGATGCTTCATAAAGTAATCTAGCGTCTTGTTGATGCGACGCTGCATGTCAAGTTCACGAGTGGTATAGTCTTCGGCGCTTGCAACAGCATCCGGTTCTGATTTCGTTGCTGCTTTGGGTGCGTCGTAGGGGTGCGGTTGTTTTTCCAGGGGAACATCTTCGGGATCTGAGGCTAACTCACCATCCTTTTGAGGCGACCCAGGGCATTCTTTGCCGTCCTCGCCGTCGTCTGATCCGCGTAGGGAAAGATGCGAAGGACCAATTTCAGATTCTGGCGTTTCTGCGACGGATTCTTCCGGATCGTTGTCTGTTAGGCTAAGCACGGGTGAATTGTCCGTGATTTTTTGTTCCGCGCGCGGCTCCTGTTCTGACTCCACAGGTTCCGATCTAAGCTCCGAAGGCTCGGATTTCAATTTGGTAGGCTCGGATTTTGGTTCAGCCTGCTCAAGCGTAAGCTCGGTAGGCTTAGAGTCAGGAACGATTGGCTCGGGGTCGCGCAAGGCGGGGCGGTCATCGGATCCGTTTGAAGTCGGCTTTAGAGCGGAAGCATTGCTTTTGCTGTCCACCTTTGCGGGTGCTTTTTCAGTATTCTTCGATCGTCGCGAAGATCCGTTCAGAATCAATTGCTTCTTGGGTGCAATTCGGTTCTTGGTTTCAAAGACCGCGGTAGAAACACCTGCAGCATCGACATCCGTGCCCGATGCCAGGACGTTTTTGTTTTCTGCCGTCAACTGCAGGCGCGTTTGAGTCGATTCGTCAGCGATCGAGCATTGTGCAAACACCAAACTTTGGGCGCAAAACGTAGCAGAAATGATAGCCTTTGCGAGCAATTTCGGCTGACAAGATTTCTTGAACCAGAGTTTCAGTTCAGGAGTCGTTCGCATTGGTTCTCGGTTCAGTGAGTGGGCGCAAGAGTTGAGGGAAAGGGCGAGTGCTAGCAATCGGCTGATCGTAGCAGTCCCCCTGAGATTCTCTCGGCAAGAAATTGGTCACGACTTAAAAGCGGCATCCAGAAAAGTAGGCAACGGAGTTTTTCATCAACATTGCAAACTTCGACTTAAGTCGCGAAAACCGATACGCGAAGTGCTCGGACGTGATGGAACGCGTCAAATAGAGGAACTAGCAAGTTCAGAAGGGCCCTTAGGAGTTTGTCTCAATCATCGGGGGCCGCGCTATCTTTGATGACAAAGCGAGCTCGCAAACGTGCAACTTCGCAAGCTAGCTCAGCTTGCTCAACGCTGTTCAGGACTTGTTGAAAGTCTTTGTAAGCGCGCGGAGCCTCATCTTTTGGGTAGAACGGGCAGTTTGAAAGAATGTCGTTGCTTGCAAAACTGCCATCGACCTGTTCTTGGTTTAGTTCGCGTTTGGCTCGATTCCTTGACATGGCTCTACCTGCACCGTGGTTGATGCTATACGCACTCTTGGACGCGCCTGGTGTTGCCACCATTACGGAAGAGCCATCGATGGGGTTTCCTGGAAGCAAAATGGGATGACCACTCAGTTCAAAATCTGTGCGAGCCAATTCGGTATGTCCAGCCGGCAAAGCACGTGTTGCTCCCTTCCGATGCACCCATTGCATGTTTCCCTGGTCATCGGTTTCTTGGCGAGCAATATTGTGGCTGATGAAGTAGATCAATCTGCCTTGTGAACCTGGCAAGACCTGTTGAAATGCTTCCAAGACGAGTTGATTGATCAACAGATGATTTACCGTTGCGTAGTTGGCTCCCAAAGCCATATCGCATAAATAGCGGTTGGCTTCCTCAGTGCCAAGCTCTGCGTAAACCAATTCCGGATCGCCGGATGGAAAAGCTCGGCCAGACTTCTTGAAATGTTTCTTAAGTGATTTGAATTGGTGGCTCGCCAGCGTGTGCCCGAATCCACGCGAGCCGCAATGAGAAAGAAAGGCGACTCGGTTGTGTTCTAGGCCGAACTGCTTTGCGACTTCCAGTCGATCGGGTTGTTGTACAAGCTCCACGATTTCGCATTCCCCAAAGTGGTTTCCGCCACCGTAGGATCCGAGTTGGCCGACATGATTGGGGAATTTTCGCAAGGCGTTGCCAGATAACAGTTTGCTTAGGCGAGCCTCCAAGGAATGTGTGGTGCCATCGGGCCCGCGATGAAACGCGTCTTCGCAACGCTGAGCCCAAGCAGAAGGAATTCCGAGCTTGCGAAGCACATTCTTGGAGGCGCCATGAACTGCGACTTCGAATCCAGTTCTTTCATCAAGGCGACGACTATTGGGAACGTCTTTCGCTCCCTTACCTGGCCCTGTTGGAATGCGACTGCAAATAGCTTTGATGAGCTCTTTACGCACTTTCTTGGATTCGATGGCTTCGGCTTCTACGTTGGTTTGAAGCAGGCTCATCGAGCATTTAATGTCTACTCCCACTGGCCCAGGGTAAATGTGTGTCGGAGACGACATCACGCAACCAACGGGTGCTCCGTAGCCCGGGTGCGCATCCGGGTTCAGAACAAGATTTGAGATACCGGGCGCCTTACGAGAATTAATCGCTTGTTGTAAGCAAATCTCGTCAAAAGAATCGACGATCAATTCATTGCCTATGACCGTGATCGGTGAAAGATTTTCTCCGATCTCAAGGCTTGAGACGCTCGGTGCCTCATTGCGAATTGAACTTTTGATTCCTGTTGTCATGACAATGAAAGGACCGTTAGAACCGAGTTATTGTTCGCACCTGATAATTCATTTTGCTTGCACTTTTCGTGTCGTTTCAATTGAGAGCAAGCCCAAACCTAGATCGGTCGATAATATCCCATAGTTCGAATGACCGGTGTGATTCTCCGAGATAATTGCTAGATGTTACCCAATCCGACACGTTACCCCATTGAAGGTTGGCAGTTTACGCAGTGCTTGGCTGCAAACACGTCAAAGCAATCTTGGCTTTGTCACAAGGAGGGTATGGGGTTGGCTCGCGCAGAGCTCTTATTCCCAGCCGAAGAAAGCGATCTAATTCCTTTCGAACGCAAAGCAACATTGGCTTCGCTCTTGCCAGCGGGAATGACGCCTCGATTGTTATACTCCAACCTCGACCATCCTACGCCACTGCTAGTCTATGAATGGCAAGGCGAAGAGCCATTGGAGCAGGTGTTGAGCACGCGGTCTAAGGACTGGAGGGCCCAACATTCGATGCGGTTCGCACTTCGTTTTTTTGAGTGTTTGGATTCTCTTCACGAATTGGGTTTTGTGCACGGTGCTGTCTCGTATCCGAGTCTGCTTCTAGATTCTCAATGCTGCCTCAAGCTCAGCGGCTTTGATCGCTGCGTTCCAACCCGAACGGTTTTGGCCCATCAGACTGGAGCGGAACTGCTGCTGTCCGCACCAGAGCTTCGGAAACGGCACTCGATCGCTGATCCGGCACAAGACATTTTTGGTGCGACGTATGTGCTGTCGAAACTGCTCGGCAAAGAGTTTTTGGCCACTGATCTTGCAAAGGCAATGACTGATCAGCGACCCGAGTTGCGTCCCAGTGCTGGCCAGATCTTAGGGCTTCTCCTAGACTTAGAGCAAATGCTCAACAATCATGGACTTGCGGCTTAAGCTTGCAGTTCTGGACATTCGTTGGCCGCGCTTTGCAGCTTGTCGAAGGACCGACGAGTTACGTTTTTATCACGCGGCGTAGGCCGAAGCGTCTTTGCCGAGAAATGGGAAGACCTACAGTGGAAATCACTCCGACTGGATTAGAACGTACCGAAAATGGCTTGCGCTTTCTCTGGAGCGATGGTCATTCCTGCGAATTCAGTGCTCGGATGCTCCGCGATGCGTGCCCTTGTGCCGTTTGTGGGGAGAAGCAGTCTGCGGCCGAGACCGCTCCGATGCAAGCACTACCGGTGCTGTCGATGGCTGAAACCGCTCCTTTGCGAATCCAAGGAATGCAGCCTGTTGGAAATTATGCATATAACATTGTTTTTTCCGACGGCCATGATTCGGGAATCTACACAATCAAGTATCTCTTGAACCTGCGGGAAGAAAGCGCATCAAAATAGCGAGCGGCGTCCTTGGTGTGCTCATCGAATTGAAATCGCTTGTATCTATGTACATTCTTGCCATTGAAACGACTTGTGACGAGACTGCTGCTGCGGTCATTCGGCAAGATCGCAGTATCTTGAGCTCTGCGGTGGCAAGTCAAGAAGATGTGCACGTGCTTTTTCAAGGAGTTGTGCCTGAGCTTGCCGCGCGTTCACATCTTGAAAAAATCATCATGATTGTGGATCAAGCGATTCAGCAAGCCAATATGAGTCCAGCGGACCTGACTGCGATTGCTGTGGCTACTGAACCGGGATTGCCGGGCTCGCTAATGGTAGGTTTGGCTGCAGCCAAAGCTCTGTGCGTTGCCTGGAACAAACCGCTCGTGGCAATTAATCATGTGCAAGCGCATATTTATGCTTGCCAGCTTGGTCGGGCCGAGAGCATATTTCCCTGCGTTGGTTTTGTTGTTAGCGGCGGGCACACCAACTTGTACCATTGCCTGTCACCAAACAAATGGAAGTATCTAGGTGGAACGATCGACGATGCTGTTGGCGAGGCCTTTGACAAAGTCGCGGTGATGCTGGGACTGCCCTATCCCGGAGGGGCGAAATTGAGTCAACTTGCAGAACACGGCAACGATAAGGCCTACGACTTGCCGCGACCGATGCTTGCCGACAAGTCGACGCTGAATATGAGTTTTTCTGGCCTCAAAACGGCTGTACGCTACAAGCTGGTGGGAACTGGCAAGCAAGATTTTTCAGAACTCGCGCTAGATGAAGGTACCCAAGCCGATGTGGCGGCAAGTTTCCAGAGGGCAGCCATTGATTGTGTCGTCGCCAAAGCAACACTTGCACTGAAGGAAACAGGCCTCAGTCGCATTTGCGTTGGTGGTGGAGTTGCCGCGAATAAACTTCTGCGTAGCAGATTGGCAGAGGCGGTGATTGAACAAGGGGCAGATTTGATTGTTGCTCCGCTTGAACTTTGCACCGATAATGCGGCCATGGGTGCGATTGCTTGGGAAAAGGCAGAAAACGAGGAATTTGCAACCTTAGATGTAGACATCCAACCCGGACTGCTGCGCGGATCATAAATCGACCGAGTTCGACGTTAGCGACGATTTGAATTGGAAACCTGATGAAGTGTTACACCCTCATTGCTTGGCTACTTGTTCTGACAATGGATACTCAATTGAATGCAACGGAAAACGAAACTGCATTTGTAGGGGATTGGTTGCTTCAATTGGATACTGGGCATGGCAATATCGAGGTTGGTCTTAATGTTGAGGTTGAAGAAGAAAAGCTGGTCGCAACCATTGTGAACGGCCCTGAGAAAATTGCGTTGCCGGCGACAGGCGACGGAGATTGTATTCAGATTCCGATTCCACATTATGATTCCGAATTGGAGCTAAAATTAGTCTCGCAAGAGCGTCTCGAGGGAGTTTGGCGCAAAGTTCGGGGGCTTGATAAGGTTGCTGTCATGGCAGCTACTGCTGATCGACCTGAAAAGAGAATTGCGGAAAACACGGGTGCATTCCTCGGCCGCTGGTCTGTGCAATTCGCCGATAGCGCAGATCTAGCTGTGGCCGCCTTTGAACGATTTGATGATGATGGTGGATCTGCCGTGCTAGGCACGTTCCTCACAACAACCGGAGACTATCGATTCTTAAGTGGTTTTGTTGATGGCGGAACGTTGTACTTGAGTTGCTTTGATGGCGGTCACGCATTCTTATTCACGATGGTTCGAGACGGTGATTCGAAATTGAAGGGCAAGTTCTATTCGGGTAATTGGTACGAAGATTCTTTTACAGCTACTCGAGATGCCGACGCCAAATTACCTGACGCTTTCTTAGAGACCAAAGTTGTAGGCAACGAAAAATTGGAGCAACTGAGCTTTCCAAATCTCGACGGAAAGATTCAGTCCCTCAAAAGCGATGAACTCATGGGCAAAGTTACGCTGATCGAAGTGTTTGGGTCCTGGTGTCCCAACTGTCACGACGAAGCTGCCTACTTAGCCGAATTGCGAGAGCGCTACGGCGAACGCGGCCTCAAAGTTGTCGGGCTGGCCTTCGAGCTTACAGGTGACTTCGAGAGGGATGCTCGCCAAGTGCAGCGTTATGTAGATCGTTTCGAGGTCGACTATCCGATTCTCATCGCGGGGACTTCGGACAAAGCCTTGGCCACCGAGAAATTTCCGGTCTTAGACCGGATACGTAGTTATCCAACGACTCTGTTCTTAGACGAAAGCGGCGTTATTCGCGCGACCTACACAGGTTTTTCTGGACCAGCTACCGGGCAAGCAAATAAGACTTTGCGTTCTCGCTTTGAGGCCTTGATTGAGAAATTGCTAGACGAATAAGTCGGCTTCAACGTCTCGAAAAAGATTCCGAGTGAAGCTAGACTCCCAGCCAAGGCTGAAACACGAGTACGGCAAGTAGCGTAACGACCAGCAGCGAGATCAGATTCAGCACGAATCCAGCCCGAACCATCTGCGGCAGTGTTATTTCGCCTGAACCAAAAACGATTGCATTGGGTGGAGTAGCTACTGGCAACATGAACGCGCAACTCGCGGCCACCGTCGCTGGAATTATCAGCATGTAGGGGTGAATACCAACGCCGGGTGCGATGGCTGCCAAAACTGGGACAAGCGAGGTGGTAGTTGCCACGTTGGATGTTAGTTCCGTCAGGAAGACAATAGCGGCGGTGACCACTAGTACCGTTAAGATTAATGGCAAGTCGCCTACTTTGGCCGCGTAGCTACCCATGAATTCGGCTACCCCGTTGGCTTTAACCGCAGCCGCTAGGCTGAGTCCTCCTCCGAATAGAATCAAAATCCCCCAAGGCATTTTGTTGGCCGTTTCCCAATTCATCGTGAATTCACGCTTACGCCAATCCACAGGTACAAGGAATAGAACCAGAGCGGCCAGCATTGCGATGCCAGTATCGGACAAACCCGCAAATGGCTTTACCGAACTTTGCCCCCAGCTTATTTGCAAATCGGAAAACAGCGGGCGCGTCAGCCAAAGGGCTATGGTGACCAGAAACACAGTCAGCGTAATCCACTCGCCCCGACGTACCTTGCCAAGCTTTTCTAGCTCAGATGCTACCATTTGGCTTCCGCCGGCGAGACGCACATCGCTGATCGGGAACAAAAATCTGGTCATCACGAAATAAATGATGGGCAGGAATACCGCGACTAGAGATGCACCAATTGGCAGCCACCCAGCGAAGCTAAACTTCATCTGGTACGCTTCGGCGATGTCCTTCTCAAGGAAGCCAATGAGGAAGGCGTTCGTCGGCGTACCAATAATGGTCATAATGCCGCCCACGGAAGCTGAGTAAGCAATCGCTAAGAGTAAGCAAGTGCCGAAGCGGTCAACTTTGCCTCCATCTCCATCATCGCTAGTTTGAGACTTCAGCAAAGCGATGGTGCTAATGGCAATCGGCAGCATCATCGCTGTCGTTGCGGTGTTTGAGACAAAGGCACTCAGGATTGCCGTCACAATCATGAAGCCCATGACTATTCCGTTGGCGGAGGTACCAACGATCTGCAGTGTTAACAAAGCGATGCGTTTACCCAGCAACCAGCGTTCCATCGACAGGGCAATGATGAAGCCGCCGAGATATAGAAAGATCAAGTGGTGTGCATAGGGCGCAGCTGCCGCCTTGATGTCAGAGATTCCCAGTAAAGGAAATATGACCAGGGGGAGGAGTGCTGTTGCGCTGATCTCAACCGCCTCCGTCAACCACCAGATCCCCATCCAGACCATGACTGCCAGCGTCGCACGACCGCCCCAAGAAAACTCTTGTTGAACCACTGTGTCCGCGACTACTACGTCGGCTGACGCGTCCGATGTTGTTTCGGCTGTGGCTGTTTCAGAATCGGCTGCTTGCTGCGTCTCGTATTCCGTCGGCAGGCTGAACAGGCATACCACAGCAAGCAGTGGCCCGAGCACAAAACCCAGCCATTGAATGAAGAGTTTCTTGTTTGAAGCTTCTGTCACTTGGTTTGCCAGAGATTCATCGCGAAAAGACAAGGACTGCAAGAACGTTTTAACTCATTATTTTAGGGCTCGAAAGCCTGCAGGTGGCGATCGGCGGGGACAGAGTTCGCATATTCATCTTCGTGGTGCTTTAAAGTCGGCGCCCGCTGCTTCTTGCATCCGAATCCTGGATATACTGTCCACCTTTGCGGACGAGCCTCAAGTCAGCTCCAACGCTGCGGTAAGAAACGAGAAAAGGCGAAAAATGTTCTCACAGACTGTTCGAAAAATGCTCCTACCGGCCAATAAATCAGTTCGACAACGCGTGCCGTTCTGCAAGATTCTGGCGGGTTTCATATGCCTGGTTCTTTTGGGGCAATCGGGAGTTTTTGCTCAGGAACGGACGCTGCTGCACTGTGGCAGATTGATCAACGGCAAGGATGGCAGTGTGTCCAAAAATGTCAGTGTGATCGTCTCGGAGGGCAAGATTGAGTCGGTTGAGGACGGACTGCGAGTGCCGCCACCCGGCACAAAGTTGATCGATCTCAGTAAGTTGACGGTAATGCCCGGTTTGATGGACATGCACACGCACTTGATGACTCAACATCACAAGAAGGTCTACTCGGATAAGTTTTTTATGAACGAGTCCGATTTTGCTTTGCGTTCGGTCGCCTATGCCAAAATCACTTTGATGGCAGGCTTCACAACAGTTCGAGACGTGGGCGACAACGGGATCAATTCCGTATCCTTGCGAAAGGCTATAAGTGAAGGCTGGATTGTTGGCCCAAGAATTTATACCTCAGGAAAATCTCTGGCGACGACAGGTGGTCATGCGGACCCAACCAACGGACTGAAAGGCCAATTCAAGCAAGACGGATCACCGGTTGAAGGTGTTGTTAATGGAGCGGATGACGCTAGGAAAGCAGTAAGGCAGCGCTACAAAGAAGGCGCAAACTTGATCAAGCTAACTGCAACCGGTGGCGTGCTAAGTCTCGCCGCTAGCGGTGACAATCCCCAGTTCACTATGGAAGAATTGGAAACGATTGTTGCAACCGCCAAGGACTATAACATGACCGTTGCTGTTCACGCTCACGGTGCGGCGGGCATGAAGCGTGCAGTCGTTGCCGGTGTGACTTCGATTGAACATGGGACGTTCATGACTGACGAAATCATGGAATTGATGAAACAACGCGGCACCTACCTTGTCCCGACAATCATGGCCGGAGAATGGGTCGCGCTTAAAGCCGAGGAAGACGATTACTTTCCAGAGGTCGTGCGTCCCAAAGCTGCTGCCATTGGCCCAGTTATTCAAAGTACCTTCGGAAGGGCCTATGCTTCTGGAGTCAACATTGCGTTTGGGACCGACTCAGGAGTTTCGGAGCACGGGAGAAACGCGCGGGAGTTTGAATTGATGGTGCAAGCCGGAATGCCGCCAATGAAAGCCATTCAGTCTGCGACACTCGAGGCGGCAAGACTATTGCGAATTGAGGATAAGCTCGGCACGTTGGAGGTCGGAAAGATCGCCGATATTGTTGCTGTCGCGGGGGATCCGATCGAAGATATCAAAGCAATGCATCAAGTGCGATTTGTCATGAAGGACGGACAGATTTTTCGCAATGATTAGTCGCTGAAGGTCTGTCCTGGAATTTTTTCGCGTTTCGGTTGCATTGCTCGTTTATAGATCTAAGAAGGCAAGTGAGTGGATATTGAGAAAATGGATTGGCCCACTCCGCCGCCGCGTCCAACCGGCGGTCATAAAGGTACGTTTGGAAGCGTGTTGATCGTCGGTGGCAGTCGAGGGATGGCCGGTGCGATAAGCCTTTCGGGACAAGCGGCCTTGCATAGCGGCGCTGGGCTGGTAACAGTTGCAGTCCCAGATTGTATTGCCGACGTTGTCGCGCACTTTCACCCTGCGTACATGACCTTGCCTCTGAACTGTGACGGCAAACATCTAGACGCATACGCGGCCGAACAGATCGAAGCCAACATGTTGGGTAAATCGGCTTTGGGCATTGGGCCAGGGCTTGGCCAATCAGAAGCAGTCAGAAGTGTAGTCCATCGAATCTACCGAGAATGCAAGCAGCCTCTGGTTTTGGACGCGGATGGACTAAACGCATTTGCAGGATGCGAAGAATTGTTGCAATCAGGTGGCAAGGTGCGTGTGCTTACTCCGCATCCAGGAGAATTCGCTAGATTGACCCGCAGACGAATTTCAGAAGTTCAAGAGAACCGCGAGTCTCTGGCACGAGAATTTGCGCAAGCGTATCGGGTGATTTTGCTTCTCAAGGGGGAAAGAACGGTCATCACCGATGGAGAGCGACTGTTGTTGAATCCAACCGGATGCGATGCGCTCGCAACAGGCGGATCTGGCGATGTGTTAACCGGGCTGGTTGTGGGTTTGCTAGGTCAGCAAATCGATGCGTTTGACGCGACACGATTGGCAGCCTGGCTCCACGGTTTGGCCGGTGAGGCTGCGGCAGCGAAGTATTCGGCTGAATTTGTTTCGGCCCTAGAAATACTCGAAGGGCTTAGCAACGCGTGGAAGCATATGCATTCCAAGGCTGGAAACCCATAGTTGCGACGTGGATTGGATCAAGCGTTTCGATTTTTTTAAAAAAAGACGATTTATGTATAAGTCGATGATTGAAATTCAGTCCTTGGCAATCTGCCTGCTAGCCGCTCTCGGTGTTTGCCCCGAGTTAAAGGCGCAATGGGTTCCAGCCAAGGAAGCGGGAGTTCTGCGTGTTGCAACGTATAACGTTTCATTGAATCGCCCAGTCAGTGGGCAGCTTGCCAAGGACCTAGCTGGCGATACAGCACAGGCCAAACATCTTGCCGCTGTAATTCGCGCTGTACAGCCGGACATTCTGTTGCTCAATGAAGTTGATTTTCATGCCGAAAGTGAGAACGCACGAAAGTTCGCTGAAAAATACTTAGCGGATGCGACCACCGACGCCTTGGGTGGTGACGCTTGGCCCATGCGTTATTCCTATGACGGTACTGTGAACACTGGGGTGCCCAGCGGGATGGATTTGAACGCCAATGGCAAGACTTCCGATCCCGAGGATGCCTGGGGCTACGGTAGATTTTCTGGCCAATACGGGATGGCAGTACTTAGTCGCTACGAGATCGATGTAGGCAAGATACAGACACTGCAGGAGTTTGCTTGGGCCGACTTGCCAGGAGCCTTGCGTCCCAAAGCAGATGGCGAGCCCTACTACTACGATGATGCAACTTGGGCGAAGCTGCGTTTGCCGTCCAAGAGTTTTTGGGGTGTGCCGATCAGTACACCTCTGGGGCGACTGCATGTGATTGCCAGTCATCCGACACCGCCTGCGTTCGATGGGCCCGAAGATCGCAATGGGTGTCGCAATCACGATGAAATTCGACTGATCCAAGAATACATCGAAGGCGCGGATTTCCTACGCAATGACGATGGAGAAAAATGTGGTTTGGCTCCATCCGATGCTTTTGTCGTATTAGGTGATCTGAATAGCGATCCAGTGGACGGTGGTAGCCGGTCAGAAGCGATTCGAAGCTTGCTAAGTCATCCTCGCGTCGCCAATCACGCAACGCCGAGTAGTTCGGGAGCCGCCAGTGCGGCGCAAGAGCAAGCCGGAGCAAACGAGCGTCAGTCTGGTAATCCAAAGTTCGACACTGGCGATTTCAGTGACCGCAGTGTTGGAAATCTTCGTGTTGACTATGTGATCCCAAGTGCCAATTACGAAGTGCTGCGATCTGGTGTTTTCTGGCCAGAAATTGGCAAGGTCGAGCCGAGTTTGCGTAAGGCAGTCGAGCAATGCTTGAAAGCTAGTGACCATCACCTTGTTTGGGTCGACCTCCGCTGAAGTGCCACTCCTCGACGAAAGTTCTATCTCAGTAAATAATTACGCCTTCGAAGTGTGATTTTATCTGCGGCACAATGCAGTCGGAAACCTGCTTGCCTTTTTTCAATGTAACAGGAGTACATCATGGCTCAGAGGATCGAGTCGTGGGCAATCCTAGGCCTCTGCTTAGTGGCCTTTCTATGTTCAGGAGTTCCCACTTTCAATATGGATGACGCAACCGCTCAAGAACCGGAAAAGCCTACGATAGAAGAAGTCCGTTCAATCGAAGGTATTACAGAATATAGTCTGCCCAATGGCACCCAAGTGTTGTTGATTCCTGATGCCAGCAAGTCAATTGTTACTGTCAACATGACGGTCTTCGTTGGCTCGCGACATGAGGGCTATGGTGAAGCTGGTATGGCTCACCTACTGGAGCACATGCTGTTTAAGGGAACTCCTGGGCATGAGAAGATCCCAGAAACGCTCAAGAACAAGGGTGCGGACTTCAACGGCACAACTTGGTTGGACAGAACCAACTACTATGAAACATTGCCAGCCGCAACACCGGAGCAAGGCGATGAAAACCTTGAGTTTGCAATTCGTATGGAAGCCGACCGGCTGGTGAACAGCTACGTGCGTGGCGAGGATTTAGCCTCGGAAATGACGGTCGTACGGAATGAGTTCGAACGCGGGGAAAACAGTCCACAGCGAATTCTCATGCAGCGTGTCCAGTCTACTGCGTACGATTGGCATAACTATGGCCGAAGCACGATTGGTAACCGCTCCGATATCGAACGTGTACCAGTGGATCGACTCAAGGCCTTTTATCGCAAATTTTATAGGCCTGACAACATAATGGTTGTCGTGGCCGGGAAATTCGAAACAGATAAAGCATTGGAGTATTTGGAAAAATACTTTGGGATTCTTGAAGCTCCTGAGGAGCCCCTCGATCGAACTTATACAACCGAGCCAGCACAGGATGGTGAGCGTACCGTAGTCTTGCGACGGGTGGGCAACACACAACTTGTTATGGGAGCGTATCACGTCCCCAGCGGGGCTAGCCGGCAATTTGCGGCCGTTGAAATGTTAGCCTACATGTTTGGCGCCGAACCAAGCGGACGGCTCTACAAAAGCTTAGTTGAGCCAGAGATCGCAAGCAATTCTTACGCGATGTCGATGGCTTTGCACGATCCCGGACTAATGATGTTTGGCGCGCAAGTGCCTGTAGGTAAGTCGATTGAGTCGGCACGTCAGGAGCTTATTCAAGTCATCGAAAGCGTGGGTGACGAACCGATTACCGATGCTGAATTGAAACGGGCCAAGACGCAGTTTGCGAAGGACCGCGAGTTGCGTTCCACCGATTCGCAAGGCCTCGCAATCGAATTGAGCGAATGGGCCGCACAGGGAGATTGGCGGCTCTACTTCTTGTTCCGAGACTACATTGAGCAAGTGACCAAGGACGAGTGCACAGAAGCAGCGAAGCAGTTTCTGACTCGCAATAACCGCACGGTGGGATTGTACATTCCATCAGAAGAAAGCGAACGGATCGAAATGCCGTCGAAACCCAACTTGGAAGAGTTGTTGGCCGGTTACGAAGGTCGAGGTGAAATAGCGGCAGGTGAAGAATTTGATCCGTCGCCTGCCAACGTCGAACAACGTACCACTCGTGGTGAACTCAAGAATGGCATGAAGACCGCGTGGCTGCCCAAGAAAACTCGTGGCGGCAAAGTGAACCTGAATATTAGTTTGAGGTATGGCAACGAAAAGTCGCTTCAGCCACTGAAAAGTGCGGCGGATTTCTTACCCCGGCTGATGATGCGAGGAACCGAAAACCTGAGCTACACAGAGCTCCAAGATCGTCTGGACGAGCTTCGCGCGCAGGTAAATCTTGGCGGATCGTACGGATTGCTCAGTGCCTCCGTCGAGACGAAACGGGAGTACCTGCCGGAAGTATTGCCGCTAATAGGCGAGATCTTGCGGCAGCCTCTATTGTCTGCTGACGAATTAGCTTTACTTCAGCGTCAAGCCGTCGTAAGCGCAGAATCATCTATGACTGATCCTTCCGCACTGGCATCGATTTCATTGCGTAGAGCGCTTGCCCCCTATGAGAAGGACAACATTCGTTACGTAGCAACCCTGGAAGAGCGACTTGAGAATATTCGAAGCGTCACGGCTGATCAAGTTAAGGAGCTGCATGCACAAATCGGTGCCAAAGGAGAGGTTACGGCTGTTGGTGATTTCGATACAACCGAATTGGAAAGCTTGTGTAACGAGATTTTTGCGGCCTGGAAATCAGACATCGATTTCTCACGGATTCCTACTCCAGCTGCAAAAGTGCCCGGCGGTGTTAAGGAGATTGAGACTCCCGACAAGGAAAACGCCGTCTACTACGCCGGTGCTCAAATTCCAATGCGTGACGATGACCCAGATTATCCAGCCCTCGTTATTGGTAATTACATTTTTGGTGGAGGCGCACTTTCATCTAGGCTTGGCGATCGAGTACGTCAGAAAGAAGGCTTGTCTTACGGAGTAGGTTCTGGCGTAAGTGCTCATCCCATTGATGAACGAACAAATTTGACTTTGTATGCGATCACGAATCCAGTTAACAAGGACCGCGTGATCGAAGTAATTCGCGAAGAGCTTGATTTGCTGCTTGAAAAAGGAGTTTCGGAGGAGGAGTTGGATGCGGCGAAGCAAGGGATTCTTCAGGGCAGTCAGTTAGAGAGAACACAGGATAGCAATTTGGCGAACATTCTTGGATCTACCTTGTTCGCGAAGCGGGATATGTCCTACTACGCGAGCATGGAAAAGACAATCGCCGAGCTTAAGGTCGGTGCCGTGAATCGAGCTCTTCGAAAGTATATCGATCCTGAAAAGATCGTGATTTTCGTAGCAGGGGATTTCGCTGGGGCCGAAGATTCTAAGCCGCTTGGGAGTAAGTAAGAGCACCAAGGAAGAAGAGAATCTTTTGCAGAAACTACCCTCTCGCCCACGGGAGGGTAGTTTTGTGTTTTGTAGCCGGCTGGAAGGTTGGGATTATTCTTATTTTGGGATGCAACCACGTGTGTATCCAGGGCTGGTTCTTTCTGCTCAGTAGATCCCTATCGAAGTTTTCCAGCCGAGAGCATGGCCTGCTTTAGCTTTTGATCTGCAGGGGTATCGCAGAGCCAAATTCCAAATAGTGCTTTTTTGAACTCTAGGCCCGCAATCGATCCCTGGACTTTACCATTCTTGAGAATGTAGAGTCCTTTTTGTGGGATGTGCACGAAGTCATAGATGTCATTCTTGTTGACTTCTTCCCTTAGCGTCTTAACGAATTGCTCGCGCTCGGTCTTGATCTTGGATACTTGGCCTTTTGTGGATTTGACCAGACCTTCGTCCAGGCTTTTCAGCAGCGCAGAACGGCTCACAAAACCAGAAGTAATCTTTACTCTGATAGCCATCAATTCGTCGGCAGCGATGATTGCTTTTGCATCACGGTTTTGCTTGGTGAGGTACAAACCGCTTTCATAGAGTTGAATGAAAGTCTTGGTGCGGA
>JBCCEO010000044.1:0-20070 GCA_039030255.1 Planctomycetota bacterium
ACGATCTCTGTTTTACAGACCCTGGTAGGTTAACACCCTATCTCTCTTGAGGTCGACAGGCCAACCTGCTGCGGTGTTCTCGAGGACGCTTGGCCAACTCGGCCGAGAGATTTCGCGAGTACGACATTGGATGGAAGCTTTGCTTTGTGGACACAACAGAGACAAGCTTGCCAATAGAGAAACCCCAGAGAGAACCGATTCAGACTTGCGTTCCAGTTGTCTTTCTTTTGAACCAGTTGGTTTGTTGATGTGTCTTGGCGGGCATGAGGATTACATCGATTCAACCTGAACTGATTCGGGAGATTCCATTCCTGAATGCTGGCCGAGGGTCGGGCGGTTTCTACCGAGACACGCTGCCGGTCCACCATGGATTCGTGGATAAGCTGCCTGAGGGAATGTCAGCGATCATCGCGACCGCAGATCTGCAAGGACGAGAGACCTTTGAGTCGTCGGGCGGAAAACCGATCCGTCTACTCGGTGAAGTGCTACCCGCGCTTCTCGCCGAAGAGATCATTCCGAATCTCGGTGTAGGCGAAGGACGAATCGGAGTCCTTCTGGCCGGCGACTTTTATACGGTGCCGGCACTGGATAAACGCGGCGGATCTGGCGACGTGACTTCTGTCTGGCACGCCTTCTTCAGATCCTCTGATTGGGTCGTTGGCGTCGCCGGTAATCACGACCTTTTCGGTGACGCTGCAACTCGTCCTCGGTTTCCCAAGCCGATGCACTTTCTCGACAACGACACTGTGGTGATGGAAGGGCTTTCGATCGCTGGATTGAGCGGTATCCCCGGTAATCCAAGGCGCCCATGGCGCCGAACGGAAGACGACTTCGTTGAAACACTCGAACTGCTACTCTGTGACTCTCCGGCTATTGTCATAATTCATGATGGCCCCGACGTACCAGATTCGGGCCATCGAGGATCACCAAGGATCAGGCAGGTCGTAGAACAAGCAGAGCCAGCACTCCTTGTACGAGGACATTCGCACTGGAAAGAGCCTCTGGCAACGCTATCGAACGGAACCCAGGTGCTCAACGTCGACGCACGAGTCATGATTCTCACAAGTGAAAAACGATGAAGGTTTATTTTGACGACGAGAGAGAAACGCCGGAAGGTTGGGTCCGAGTTTATTGGCCGGATGAAGCTATTGAAATGCTTCAATCAGAAAATGCAACTGAGCTCAGCCTCGACCACGACTTGGGAGATGACAGTCGCGGCACCGGGTACGACGTGATCAAATGGATTGAAGAGCAAGTTGCAACCCGCAATTTCGTTCCGCCCGAGATTAAGGTTCACTCCGCCAATATTTCTGCTCGCAAAAAGATGGAACTCGGGATCAAATCCATTGTGCGGCTGGCTTCTCTTTAGCTTTTGGGGCTCCGTAAAGACCTTCGTCAGCGACTTCCCTGAAGGTCGGCCTGGCTTCCGGATGAGTTGTGATTTTGGGATTTGATTTCTTACTCTCGAAATACGCCACCCTCTTTAACCACGGCTCAAATACAACTATCGACAGCAACTGTTAGCCGAAGCGTCATTCTGCTGGTTGCCAAACCTCAACCCCTTCACGAGTTTTGATATATACCGTGTCGCCCTCCGCTCTGAATGAGAAACACTGATCTCGTTCCAAAGCAACACTACCGTCGGCAATATTGAATATCTTGACAATCTTTGGGTTCTCATAAACCGCGACCTGATCATTCCCGAGACTTTCGAAGACGACAGTCCACCCGCGCTGCGTCTCGAATTCTCTTGTCCACATCGGCTCTTTGTCACCCATTTTAAAGCAGGAAACATTATCCAAACCATGAGAAAACCAATACTTCTGATCTTCGGACACAGCGACGCGTCGCGTAAAGAACCGAGGCGGTGAGACAACAATTCGATCGTTGAGATCCACAAGCGAAGTCAAAGCAAGTTGCTTTTTGTAATCAGCATCCTGGTAAACGACCATCAGCCGTTCGTCTCCAAGATCGATGATACGGTCGAGCTTTTCAGGAGCAGAGCAACGTTGAGATTCTGGCCAAACTGCCTGGTCGCAGTCGTAAACCGCCAGCTCATGTTGACCAGCTCCGCGATTGTATCCAATCAGAAACTTGTTCGACTTTTCGAAAAAACGATATCGACTTGCATTCATGAAAGGACCCGCGATCCGTTTTCCACTCTCGGCATCCCATGCCGTAATTCGGCTCCTGATCTGGAAACAAAGAGTTTGCCTGTCCCCAGGAATCTGAGCGAACCGACCTCGTTCTTTTGTTGCAATGGCTGAGTAACAGCCTTGTGTGATTCTGCATTCCAAAACTGAATTGTTGTCATGGTGGGTCGTGTAACCAACCATTTACCATCGTGACCAATCGCGGGACGAATCCAAGTATCTTCCCGTATGTAATGCGGTAGCGGATCCCCAATCTGCATACCGGTCAATGTATCCCACAATCGGATCGACTGACTCCAGCCACCCGTGTAGGCAGTCTTGTTGTTTATGAATCCCGAACTCCCGTGGCCTTCGGTGTAGATCTTTCCTGAAATCGGAGTTCCTTTTTGCGCGTCGAACAATTGAAATTCGTATCCGCTCAATCTCGCCAGAACGGTTTTGCCATCGTCGCTAAGATGCCGGGAAGTCCCGATGCTGTTGACATTGGGAACGGAGTCATCGGATTCACCACCAATCGTCCCCGCTACCGATTCTCCATTCCGGATGGTTGTTACTTTTTCGAATACCGCAGGTGCTGCCTTTTGTTTCTGTTCGCCAGTACTGGTTTGACCAACGATCGGCAATGGCGTGTCGGTGCTGGCCTCGGCAACGACCTCATTAAAGTCGGAACCTTCGCCGGGAGTGCTCGACTCTGTTTTGGAGACGTCGGGAGTTACATGTGGTTTCTCTTTGGGTTGAACTGCTTCATGATCTTTAGAACCTGCTTCTTTACTGTCTGCGTCCGAGGCGCTCACTTCCGTTTCCGAACCGCCTCGATCAACTGCCGGGATCGAATTTTTCCCAGCCTCCGAAAATTCACTTGAGGTGAATGACAACTTTGGTCCAAGAAGAATCGCCGTGGCGATCAATGCAACTGCCGAGAAGCAAACGAATAAAGGGCTTCGGATGAATCGCCCCGCCCTATTTCCAGGTGCAAGCAGTTGGTCTGGAACGTCGACCGTTGCTGGATGTTCGATGTGCTGCAGACACACTTCAAACATTCTCCTTACTTCCGCTGCTGATTGGATACGATCGCCCGGCACTTTTGCCATAAGGTTTTGGACCAGCCTTTCCAACCAAGCTGGTATGTCCGGGTTGATTTCTCGAATGTTTGTCGGCTCGGAATCGGCGATTCGTCTCAGCACCGCCAAACTGGTTTCTGCGCGAAACGGCACTCGGCCAGTGCACATCGCGTAAAGCATGCTTCCCGAACTAAAAAGATCACTTCGATGATCGACGGAGAATCCGGAAGCCTGTTCCGGAGACATAAACTGGGGCGTTCCCGGATGGAGTCCAGATCGTGTTAGACTGGCGTCGTCTGCGGCTCGAGCCAAACCGAAATCTGCAATCAGTGCACGGTCAACTCCTTGCTCCAGCAGGATATTTGCCGGTTTGATGTCTCGGTGGATCAGCCCTTGCGCATGAGCCGCCGCAAGCCCATCGGCGACTTGCAGTCCGATTCGGCAAATTTCTCGAGTTCCAAGTGGCCCTTCGCGATCAAGTCTCGCCTGCAAGGATTCGCCATCCACGTATTGCATCACAATAAATGGTGAGTCGTTGTCAGCACTCTCGACGGAGTGAATCGGAACTACATGTGGATGCACGACAGCAGCCCCCGCCTGAGCTTCTCTCGAGAATCGTTTGCGAGCGGCTCCGCTGGGTAACAGATAGGGCGCCAGTAATTTAATTGCTACCGGGCGATTCAATTCAACATCAAAAGCCTTGAATACAATCCCCATCCCACCTGCGCCAATCAGTCGTTGGACGTCATAGCGGCCAAGTCGCCCAAGGAATTCCGGATGAGCAGCGGGGGACAACAATTGCATTGCCATTCTCTCGTTCCAAACGTCAGGCTGATGGACGAGTGAATCCAAATCAACTCGTGGTTTGACTTGATCCACTGAGTTTCGATTGACGATTACTTCGGCGGCCAACCTCCAGTCATCCCCCGGGGCCGCCAATTCACTCAAGCGAGTCTGGCACACATCACAGTTCTCAACATGATGAAGCAGAGTGTCCTGGTCATCTTCTGATAATTTGTCCGCCAACATCAAAGCTAGGAGATTATCGTCACAGCGGGTTTGTTGGTCATTCATGATCACCTCGATATTGTTCAACGAGTTGCTTAATCCGAGCCATTACGCGACTACGCGCAAAATAGATATTTCCGGGCCGCGTCTTCAACAATCTGGCTGCCTCTTGAACAGACTGCCCCTCAACATGAGTCAACTGAAAGGCTTGCCAGGTATGTGATGCGACGGCGTTGCTAACTTGCGTACACGCCCAGGAAAATACTTCGCGTTCGTATTCGAGATCCAATTCACTCGACAACTCAGGTTCGCATGCAACGTCAGCCATGGCTTGGCTCACACGCCCGCCTCCGATGCCATCCGAAAACTTTGCTGTCCGAGTCAAAATGTCGATAGATTTATTTCGTGCAATTCGCAGGAGCCAAGCCCGGAACGGACCACGATCTTCTCGGTCCAGCCATTTCGTCACCGAATTAGCGACCGCAATGAAAACTTCCTGGACAAGGTTTTCCGCGTCGACAGGCTGTAAGCCTCTGTTGATCGCCACACGATAAACGACGGGACTGTAGATTTCAGCAAACTGGTCCCAGGCATCGACGTCTTCCGAGTTTTGCAACCGTAGAATAAGACTCGCTCGTGTTTGTAATTGCGGTTTCGGCATAGTCTATATGTCGGAGTGGGTTACATGCGGTTTGGCTCTATGAAAGTAAGTCTGGTGCGAGCAGCAAGATCTTGCGCAGAAAGGATTTTCTCCGGTATTTTTTTAAGAAAAGTTACGGCGTGCGATCCTTCTAAACACCGGATCCGCTTCCACAGCTGGCTCAGATTGACCGTCAAGGTCGATCTATATCCGTCCACAAGACCCCCATCTTAGCCAATTCTTGGGGGCGACCACGCGATCCAGCGATGAATTGGCTGGCTTCGTCACTCTGTTTTCCGATCCAGAAACCAATTGTGCGCAACGCCCAATTGATGGTCGGGTATTCTCTCCTGCATGCCTAATCAGAGGTGTTTCAAGCTGTGAACCGACGGCCGACAGCGCTAGCCATCGCTAGCCGCGGGCCTGCGTTTTCTTGGTTCAGCCCGACGCAGCGCGTTCGGCTCTCTCCGCCAATCTGAGACACAAATTGGCCCTGGCTGCAGGTCTAGCACCGTGCAGTGGCCCCCTGCGCCTGGTTTAACTTTTATCGCATTCCAATGGGCAGACCGTCCTCCGCTGAGAAGATTTCGAGTACCGCTTCATCAACGGACTTCTCGTGGTCTGGCTCGGCTATCTCATAAGAGGGCATTGCCGAACGTTTCGATTCAAACTGAGGATTCCACTCCGACTCTGTCCGCAGGCTGCTGGTCGCGACGTACGACTCATTCCCCATGTCGGCCAACAGCTCTTCCAAACTGAATTGTCGTCCCGGATCCCAAGCCAGTTGAGCTACTCTGGCAAGCCGCGGTACGCCCAATGCTGCTTCGATCCTTCGGCCAGCGCTTACGTCAGCGTGCGGAGTTTGCTCTCCCTCTCCGGTCGATCCATTCCTTCGATTAAGCGCACTGATAACCAGCAGTGCGTCAATGGCGGATACGAATTGGTCTCCACTTGTATCCAAGTAGATATGATTGACCAAGTCGCTTGGATGGTCGGGCAAGGATCCAGCACCAGCAGTATTCAGAACGTTAATGACCAAGAGCGCATCGATCGCCGTGACTGCTTGGTCGCGATTCACATCGTTGCTCATTGCGGGGTTATGATTGGGCAAGTGATCTGAGAGCAGCAGTTCCATTTGTTCTTGCCGCAACGTATGGGCGAAACGTCCGTCGATTTCTTGAGGCGGACGAATCTCCCAGCCGCTATCTAGCGAAAATATGTCGTCCGCGTCATGCAGAATATGAAGCCTATTTTGATCGGGGGCTAGCTGCATGATCCCAGCGAAGTTGGCGAAAAGTGTATTTGGGCCCGTGCCCTGGATATCCACGACCTCGACACGTTGCGCAGCCTGTTGAAGATCCCCACGAAAATCCAGTGTTTGTCCTTGGCTCACCAACTGGACGTGATCGTGTCCAAGTCCCCCGTCAATCGAGATTGTGCCCGAGTACTGTTCATCGAGCCGAGCCAATTCGATCGAGTCTGAGCCTTCCGTTCCTACGATTGTCAGTGCGGCAACCAGATCTACGTCACGCGCAAACAGGTTCGTACTGTCCTGGATAGTACGCAGTTGCCCACTACCGACATTGACGCTCGCAAGACCCGTCGACCCTAGGTGCACCAAGAAGCTATCGGTTAGCGTAATAGGCAGCTCAATCAGGTTGTTGGATTCAACTCGTTCCTGGACGAGGTCATCGATGTCGAGAATGCCTCGAATGTTCGAGTCGTTCCCAAGGTTATTTGCCGCGATTTCAATTGCAGTTTGGAATTCTTCACCTGCCGCGAGTTCCGGGATGTTGATCGTCGCCAGCATCTGCTGACCAGAAGTACCTTGAATTTCTAGAACGCTTGTCGGAGCGGGCAAATTACCTTGATTCAGGATGCTAAGTTCCAAGCCAACCGAATTCGAAGGCAGCTGCAATGATGAAGCTTGCTGCAGAAACTCCCAAGCCAGATCCGGGCCAAGCGATACAGTTTGACTTACCAAATTGGACTGGCCAAAGCCGGGCGGTGGTGGAGGATCTTCTCCCTCACCGCCTCCCTGATTGGATTCAATCTCTCGCTGGACATAAATCACCTCAAGGCTTCCACCTTCGTTAACAAAAGGCTGGAAGAGCCAGTCCGCGTGCTCGTCCTCCGAGATCGCTTCGGGTGCGCTCCAATTTCCGCTATCTTTGTTTCGTAGACTGTAAAAGAGGTCGAGACCATTAGGCCCTTGGCCTTGCCAGACAGCGATGACATTGCCATCTTGATCGACGAGTAATTCTGGCTCATTGATGACTTCCGATGCAAGTACCTGGCTTGCGGCGGCGAACTGGGAGCCGTCATAGCTGCGGATCCACAGCTGATCGAACGTGGCCTCACCCGCTTCGGATGCGGCACCCGCGACTACCCAAACTACGTGCGTTTGGTCCCCGTCGTGTACGACCCTGGGAGACTCGATTCGACCTGTACCATCGGTAGTGGCAATCGTCTGCGGGGTGCTCCAAGTCCCATTCTCAAACGCACTCAGCTGAACGGAGCGATCGGTGAGTGTGGTTGCATCGCGGTCTGCATCTTCAGACCAAACGTGGAAGATGGCGTCCGATGTAGGGGCGAACTCAGGCCGATCGGCATTGCCAGTCGTTACCGCCAAACTGGGTTCGCTCCAGGCGGTTCCGTCCCAAGTGGAAAACAAAGTCTGCGACTCCAGGGTAGTCCCTTCGTCACCGATAACTGGCACCGTGCTTTCCGTGTCGAACTTCCACAGCGCTACGATGTTACCTTGGGCATCTCGCTCCAACGAAGGCAAGAAGTCCATTCCACTGTTTGTTGTCAGCGGCGCAGGATCAGACCACAAACCGGACTGGGGATCACGGGTCGAAAAGAAGATTTCAAAGTCTGCTAGAAAGTCCGAGGGTTGTACGTTGGATGGATCTACCAAGGTTCGATTCACACGCGACCAGACGGCAACGGCGGTTCCATCGTCAGCGTAGGCCACGGAGGGACGGTCATCGAGCATCGTATCGTCAGTGATTGCAACAGGAGCCGACCAGTCCGTCCCATCAAATGTCGTCGCGTAGATTTCCAACTGCTGACCATTCAGCTTGTTGGCATCGTCGCCGACGTAAACCAACGTTCTTGTACCGTCGGTGTGAGTTGCCAGGCTAGGTACGGCGTAGGCATAAGTTAGCTGTGGTAGATCGCCTCCACCATTCCCTTCGCCAGTCAGGAAACTTTCTCGTTCTGCCAATTGAAATTGAGAGAATCCGGATTGCCCAGATTCGCCTTCGCTATTGGGGCAAGTTCCGTTGCCAAAGATAGTGCATTGGATATCAAACTTCGGTGACTTCACTTCGAAGGTCAACAGTCGAACGACGGCCTGGATTGCTCCGGTGGCGTCGAATCTTGCATTCAGCGTGGGGTCGGGGGGAAGTTGGAATTGAGCGCTGGCCGTGCCCGACACGGTGCCTTCGATGAATGCTACCTTCGGCACTCCAACGAGAACACTGCCGCCGAGTGTCCCTTGCGGCGTCAAAGTCACATTCTCGAAGCCTAGCTCGCCATCGTCATCGACTTCAAAGTTGATTGAGGATTCGAGTCCTCCACCCCAAAATCCGCTGACAAAGATCGGAGGAACAGGAAATACAGGTTTTTTGGGCGAGTGAAAATTGAGCGTCGTGTTCATCTTGACCGACATCGACTCCAACTCAAGTTTGTGCTCTGGAGTGGTCTGAAGCCTACCCGTAACGCCGAAAGAAGCTTTCGTCTTATTGCCTCCCGTCAACTCGATATCGCCGACTTCAAAACTCAGTTCCGCTTGACCGGTGATTTCGCTTGAACCATCTGTTTTGAAGGACGGTCGGATCAGGAATTGGATATTGGAGCCGAAAGCCCCCTCAAGAAAACTGACGCGTTCGACAGGTAGATCGAAAAAGCCTTCCAAAGCGATGTTCGGGAATTGAAATCCGCCTTTGAATTCGGTTACCTTCTCATAGCGCTTGCCCTTAGTCTCGATCGAAGAGAACGCATTGCTGAGCCAAATTGAACTTTCGACTTGATCTAAGGATATCGTACGAGGCAGCGAGCTCCACTGGTCCTCCAGCAAGACTGAAAACTGAAACTCATTCACCCCGAGCTTTAGGTCTTTACCCGTATCGACCATCAACTGAAAGTTTGGGCTGTTGCGACCCGGATTTAAAACTCCGGAGAGCTCTGGTAGTAACTCGTTGTTCCGAAAGACGGTCGCACTGACCTGTGTTTGTGGAGCTACGAGATCGTCGGGCAAGTTGCCGTTCCAATCTTCTACGAAAACGTCGAGCGGATTGACAAAAGCGAAGACGTCCAAAAAGAATGCAGGGAGCTGATGATCGGATCGAATTTCCGCGAGCACCGGCCTAGCGTCGATGTTCAGCTCCAACGGGGTCTTCGTACGATTATTCGTCTCCGCCGTTTCGGGGACTTTCAAGGTCGAGTCTACGAAGCCCGAAATCGACAAGGATGAAACCCCATTTCCAGCGTCCAGCATTTCCGTTAGTGGAACCAGAAACTCGACCACTTGGGGCTGTTTTGCGACGAGGTTTACCGCTTCCTGGAAATTGAGTGTCGAGCTTGTGCTGCTTTCCACGGTCAAGTCGATAGCGACATTCTCGAGATTCAAATCGCTATCATTTCGAGCGGTGATCTGCACCGGTAAAAAAAAGTCGTTTCCTTGGCGAACTGCGTCCTCCAGAGATGCAGTGATGTCTGCCAGGACGATATCCACACCCGAAAAGATTGGGGAGAACTCTGAGGTGTTGCCAGTGTTGATTTCTGTTGCCGTCGCCGTGAAATCGACTACTTTGTTCGGCAAGGGAAGGTTTTGCCCGCAGAATTCCAGGTTACTTGAGTTTTTTCCTGCGAAGGCAATTTCGAAATTGGCGGCACCTTGCGCATCCGTGGTGACCTCAGTGCAACTCAAGTAGTTCGTTCCTTCGCCGTGGTCCGTGGAATCTGGCTCAGGAGTGGTGAACAGTTCTAGCCTGTACAGCGTGTTAGGAGCTCCAGCAAAAACGCCCGCCGCAACACGATCTTCAACACTGGTAATTACGGGGAAGTTTTGCAAGCCGTTACTTCCGGCATCACTGTCCGACGGGTCATTGGGCGTCACGCCATCATCATCCAGATCGATGGCCAGCTTGCCGTTCGCGAGGAAGCGGTTGCGGAGAATTGCATTGTTGGAGGACACGGAAACAGCGATGCCACTCGCTTGGTTGTGAACTATCGAATTGCCTTGGTTTAGCGAAGTGCTAATACCACCGATCAAGTTTCCTCCGGCTTGGTTCTGGACGCGTATTCCATCTTCGCCATTCCCAAGTGGCTCTTCGCCCACAAAAGTTCCACCGATTATGTTGCCTTGTACAACAGTGCCCCGCGCATTGCTTCCCTCGATGCGAATACCACTGTCGGCGTTTCCGGAGATTACATTGAATTGCAAACCGGTAGTGTTCTCTATCGTGCCGCCAATCTGAGTGCCAGACACGTTGTTGACAAAGATACCGTCCAGCGCGTTGCCCAAAACATGCTCTTCGTCAAAGACGACGGCACCTCCGCCGTGATCTGTGCCGATGAAGGTACCGATGATCGTATTGTCATTGGCGCCGTTTTGGAGCTCGATGCCATAACCTGCGTTGGCAGAGACGACCGTCCGCGCACTCGCCAGCGCAGAGCCAATGGTGTTGTTTGTCGCCGAGTCAGTTAGCAAAATGCCGTGACCGACGTTTCCCAATGGCACAGCGCCTAGGGGTAAGCCAGGCCCGATCCAACTGCCTTGCACTACGTTTAGTCGGCTACGAACTCCTCGGATCTCCACGCCAGGACCGCCGTTGCCTGAGATGATATTGCGATCAGAAAGACTGTCGCCGCCGACCGTATTGCCGAGCACGTTTTGAATCAGAACGCCGCCCATCGCGTTCGGGCGACTTGTCCCTCCGTCGGGAGTTGTTCCAATGTTACTTCCTAGAATGCGGTTTTCAGAAAGCACCAAGTGCGAGAATGTTCCGCCGGTGATCTCGACTCCGTATCGTCCATTGGAAGAGATTGTATTGCCAGGACCGACAGTAACATTGGTTCCTCGCGAAGTCTGATTCTGCTGAATGAGGATTCCGCTGCCAAGATTTGGGAGTGCCGCCCCGGTGGGCGAGACTCCAATCAAAGCACCGGAAATGACTGGCGCACGATCTGCAAAGGCGAATCCGTCCAGGATTTCAATTCCGTGACCCCTGTTCGATGCAATGACGTTAGAGCCGTCGAGCCCACCCTCAATAAGCGTGTTGGGAACATTCTCCAGGAATACTCCGTTCCCTTCGTTAGGCATTGCAACTTCACCCGTTGCATCCGTACCGATTCGGTTTGCACGAAGGATATTGTCGACCGACGCGTTGCCTGTAATATGGATTCCATGTTCTCCGCTAAGGCCAATATGATTCGCGGTAATGTTATTTTCCGAGGATCCTTGAAGTAGGAAGATCCCAGATCCTCCGCTGGACAAAATTGTGTTGGATTGATTCACCCCGCCAATGAAGTTGTTGTCCGCTCCGCCAACGAAGATCCCGTGTCCAGCATTGCCAAAGCCAGCTGTAGCTTGGCCGTTGATATCGACTCCGAGCAAGTTGCTAAAGATCTCGTTTTGGGCGTTGGAGAATTGCCCTGGAATCACGATTCCGTTGCCTCCGCTGGCAGCGATCAGATTCCCGAGATCTCCTCCTCCGACCAAGATTTCTGTACCAGAGACGATGATTCCATCACCTGAGTTTCCCAAGGCAAGTGTGCCTTCCGGATTGGTGCCCACTCGGTTGTTTTGAACGATCGCTTTGTTGCCAACCGCGATTGCTGCTCGCTGGCTTCCCACCACCACATTGCGATCTGCTTCGGTAACGCCTCCGATCTCAGCACCCTCTCCGTTCGCAGTGATTCCCCAAGTGTTGCCAACAACATTTTGCCCAGTCACATCGGTGCCGATCCAGTTTCCTGCGATCTTTGTATTGTCTGTCAGAGCTTGGATTGCGGTTTCGAACCCGTTGATGACAAGGCCTCGAATCTCGCTGCCGCTCGAGTCTCCAACGACGGAAGCTGCCAGACGGATTCCATTGCCCACCGACCCTGGGCCAGCTAGCTCGATTCGCTGTGAACCGGGTTGTGAATTTCCCAGAATGCGAATCGGACCATTTAGGATGGAAAAGCCCGAAGTGGCGATCGAGGGGACTCCAGCGATATGACTTCCACCGATCAGAAACTCGATGGTGTCTGGAGCGGCGTCCTTTTCGGCGTTCATGATGGCCGCCCGCAGCGTACAGCGCCCCGCCGAGGCTTCACAAATGTTGTCGTCCAAGTTGCTATCGGGCTCGTCGCCAGTGTCATTTACTGTGAAAGTTGCCAGTAGGCGGCGGTCTTCCAGCGGTTCGAGTCTGGGGCGGAGATACTTCCGAAAACGGGAGCGAGCAGAATGGTGGCGCACAGGCTAAACTCCGAAGGGCAGCTAAATACTCACTTTCATGCGCAGAGCGTCTGATGCTCCTGTCAGTATTTTTGGGCAGATTTGCAAAAACCTGCGTCTTCTCTTGTTTTGGGAGGCTTCGGGCTGGCAGAATGAAGTCGAAAAGCCTCAGAATGCTGCTTCTGGCTGCTTCCATGCTTGTCGGTTTCTGAATTCTGGTGGGGTAGAATAGGGACTTACACCCGACGCTCCAGCCGAACGATGCTCATGACAGAGATCACCCAGCTTCTAAACAACCTGCCCAGCGGCTTCACGTCGAAGCAGGAAGGAACTCTCATTGAAGCGATCTACCAGGAACTCAAGCAGATTGCCCGCTTTCATTTGGTCGGCGAGATTGCTCATCACTCGCTGGACGCTACTGCTCTCGTCAACGAGGCCTTTTTGCGGCTGTTCGGTGGTTCTGTTGAGGCTTGCTGGGAAAACCGAAGTCATTTTTATGGTGCAGCCGCCGAAGCGATGCGGCGGATCTTGGTCGATCACGCTCGAAAAAAAAACGCAAAGAAACGAAAAGCCGACTTGGTCGAACTAAAGCGAGCGCAAGACACCGCCGGTAGCGCCGAGCTCAATTTGTCTGAGATTCTGGATGTTCACGACGTCTTGGAATTGTTTGAACAGGAGCATCCTAAAAAGGCGAGGCTCGTCAAGCTTCGCTATTTCGCGGGCCTAACGATTCCTCAAGCCGCGGAGGTCATGCAGATTTCCGAAGCCACAGCCAATCGCCACTGGGCATTTTCCAGAGCCTGGCTCTACCAACGAATTCATGCGGAGTGAGGCAGGCATATGCCTGAGCATCGTCTAGTTTGTTTATTGAAAAAACTTGATTCGAGATGACAGGAGGTTAGGGGTGGTTACGCATGACAAATAGGCAGTCTGGAGTAGGGGCGACTCGAGAATTGGGTGGCGCTTCCATCAGTCAAAGGCAACTTACTCTCCTTGGGGAGAGTCGCGAGTAATGCGAGCGGAGAGGGGCGGACCCAAGCAACGAGGACGGAAACACAAACAGCACGCCCGCTCTCCGGGCAAGGCTGGAAAGTCCTGCGTTTCAACAATAATGATGTGCTCAACGATGCGGAAGCCGTGACTAAGGCAATTGCGACTGCGCTAGGACTCGACTATCAATTCGTGCGACGACCAAGGGATGGATCAGGGATCTTGAGCCGCAAGAGCCCTACCCGGCCGCCGACCCGCGAAGCGCGTGTGCCCGGTCCGACCTTCCCAGGGGGAAGGTTAGTTTGACCGCAAACCTCAACAGATGTGCAGATATTCAACGCACCCTTTTTCCACCACAATTCTCCTCCGCCGTAAAGCGGTGCTATGATGGCGAACCAACTCGAAGAAGAGATTTTTCAAGAAGCAATTGCAATCTCCGACAAAGAGAGTCGCATTGCATTTCTGCGCGAGAACTCCGGCCTGGATGCGGACCAGGTAGAACATCTTTGCAAGTTGGTCGACTCACACTTTGCTGCCGGGGACTTTATGCTCCTGCCCGCGCAGTCGCTTTGGCCCGAAGTTGCAGAAGCCGAAACAGGACAGTTTCAACCAAATGACGGCCCGAATGTAGGCGAGCATTTAGGTGAATTTGAGCTACTGAGAGAACTGGGACGTGGTGCATCTGGGATCGTCTTTGAGGGATTGCAGCGAGATCCCGTAGAGCGTCGTGTTGCCATCAAAGTACTCTTCGGCTGCAACGAAACCAGTGTGGCTCGCATGCACTTGGAACGCCAGCTGCTAGCCTCCATGGACCATGAGGGCATTGCTCGATTCCTAGACGCTGGCATAACACCGGGCGGAGCACCGTTCTTCGTGATGGAACTGGTGCAAGGGCAATCGATAGCAGAATATGTGCAGGATCTAGCATGCGGGCAGAGGGAGATTGCTGCACTGATTCGTTCTGCCGCCGCCGCCATCTCGTATGCTCACACCAAGGGAGTCATCCACCGAGACCTGAAACCGAGCAACATGCTGGTAGTCGGCGATTCCGAAATTGAAGCACGCTGCAAAATCATCGACTTCGGCATCGCAAAGATCGTGCGCTTCGACCAATCCGAGAGAATGGACACACTGACTTCAGCAGGTCAGTTGATTGGGACTCCGCAGTACATGAGTCCTGAGCAAGCGACCTTAGATCCCGAGCGGGTCGATACGAGGAGCGATGTCTATTCTTTGGGAGCGGTTTTTTACGAGCTTCTCACCGGAGCAACTCCTTTTCAAAGCGAGTTTCTACTCAAAACCTTGAATCAAATTATTCAGGAAGAACCTGCCTCGCCCACGAAGAAAAATCCCGAGGTGAAGCGTGATCTCGCGACGATCTGCCTAAAGTGCCTGGAAAAGAAGCCTGAGAATCGCTATCCATCCGCCGATGCGCTGGTCCAGGATCTCGACTGCTTTCTTGAAGGAAGAACGATCTCAGCCCGCAAGGTCACAACGCATGAACGACTTGTGCGTTGGGGCCGCCGCAATCCTGCGATCGCCGGTCTTAGCCTTGTCGTTCTTGTCACCCTGGCTTGGTCGCTCTGGTCCTGGTACGCGTTCACCGCAGAGCTAAAGCAGCAGCGTGACCAGACGCAAGCACTTGCTCGCGAGATGAGAGTCCAGCGAGACCAAGCGGTCGACAACTTCAAGCGAGCGCATCAGGCGATTCAGAATTCTCTCAGCATTCGTTCGCACACTCCCATGGGCTCCAGTAAGAACCTGCTAGTCCAGAAGCAAATCCTGGAAGCGGGATTGCAATACTACGACGATCTGCTGACGCCGATGCGGCGGCAGGAATCACTGGTCTCCACGCAGGAGTATTGGCTAGCACATCGAGAGCGAGCGCAACTGCATCACGAATTTGGAAAAGTTGTGCTAGGTGCCCGTGACAACCAGAGAGCAGCCGAATCTTTTCGCAAAGCGATTCGGGCTTGTAGCGAGATTTTGGACAATCTTGGACAATCCGAGGAATCGAAGGAATTAAAGGAGATCAAGGAAAGTGTGCAGCGTTTGCGTGGTGTCTGCTTCACTTCGCTGTTCAAGACGCTCGAGCGCATGCAAGATTGGCCTGCAGCCATCGACGCCGCAGAATCTGGCTTGCAGTGTTACCGGGAATTAGATGCATCCGGGGCTCTGCGAGGAGACTACCGTCATTGGTTTTACGCTCTATCTTGGCAACGCATCGCAATTGCACAGCTTGAGCGGAATAATTTGGAAGCGGCCGAAGCTGGCATTGAGAACGCGATTTCGCATGCTCGCCAACTCTCTTCTGTGCCAGATTTTCAGCTGACCATGAGCGAAGTCCTTCTGCTGAAGGCTATGTATGAACAGAGAATCGACCTTTGGCCTAGATCTTTAGATACGATCGAAGAAGCCCTGAGTATTGCCAGGAAGACCAGTGTGTCTTCCGTGCCTCCCACTCCCCGCTACGATCGAGCTCGCATCGCATGTGTGGCTGCCAAAGCTCGCTGCCTGGAGCACTTGCGACGCGTCAGCGAAGCACAGGCCAGTGCACAACAAGCGGTCGAGCTGCAGCGTGCGTTGGCGAGTCGACATGCAGACTTTGAGCAGTTTACTTTGGAGCTGGCCGGTCTCCTGGAGGAGTTCGCGAGTCTGGTAGCGGACGAGCAATCCGAAGCTTGGAAATCGGAAGCCAGCACCCTCCGCAAGGAATTGACTGCGAAGTTAGAACAGCCTGAAGAATTACTGATCAATGCGAGGTTGCAGATCGAACAAGCTTGGTACGATTACTTGCAAATCCGCCCTCTAGCGGCCATCAGTATCTTAGAAGAATCGCGCCGGCTCTTACTGCAGATTCCAAACGAGTACGGTGAAGGTCAACAAGTATCAGAACTATTGCGCGGTGTTGAGCTGAAGTTGGCGTTGATCAACTTTGAAGCACTGCGATTTGAGAAAGCGGTTCAGCATTTTGAAATCATCGTGTCAGAAGATAAAGAACTCTTAGCGGATCTCTCCGTTCCCTTCGCAGTTTCCCTTGCCGAATGCGGAAGAATCAGTGATGCTGCCCAGTATCAGCATGCGAACGAAGGAATGGTGACCGACAATTGGATTGGCTTCCAGCCTCTTTTGACTCTTCTATTTGTTCTGGAAGGCACACGAGCATCCGGCGTCAGTGACCTTGAAGAAGAAAGAGCACCAATTTCGCGGAGCGAAATGGCGAAATTGGGGAGTGACTTAGATGCCGCCCTGCAGGCCTTTCGGGACATGGAACGCGATCCTGCTCTCACCGCGCTTCAGTCCTACAATTTCGCCTTTGCACTCTGTCGAGCGAGAGAACTACTGCGGGAAAGCACATTACCCGTTTCGAAAACCAAGGAGTTTTCTGACTGGGCAGAGCAGTGTGCCCTACGCCTCATCGCCGCTCATGACCGACAAGGAAAAAATGGCTTGCGCCTGCGTCTAATTCGCGACCAACGCCTGAAGAATCTCTCCGAAGCCGTATCAGGGATTAGTGACGACCGACCGAGTCGGTAGATTGCGGAAGCCCCTCCAAAGAGCTGAATCCGAACAAGTACAAGCACGAAGCGCAACCGGGTGGGCGCGCTCGGCGTGTCGCATTGCGTTCACTCGTGCTCCGCATCTGGAAACCGGCAAAGCCTAGTCGGTTCGCGACGAACCTCTGCGACCGCCGAATCATTAGCACGCCGTTAGCAATACTGAACGTAAACCAGGATGAGGGTTCTGGCACAGTGAAGCTTGTCACGGGCCGAAGACGGAGAGCAATGCGCGTCTGGATCAGCTTCCCGAGTCATTGAGGATGATTCTGGACGGCCTGAACCCTGGCATTATGAAATAGGAAGTTTCTCACAAAAAATGTGACCGACAGCAGTTCTCCCGAAATAAACAATAGAGCAGAAACCATAGATACTCTAGGTCTGCGGATCATCACTAACACCTAGCTCAATAAGCGGATTGGCCCCAAACTCACGTTACCTATGTCGCCACCACAGGACGAAGCCCGCTCCATCGAGGCCTTGACCCGTCACCACCCAGCTCTGGAGGCGTTTTGCCATGCGAATCTCCCCAATCGCGAGCAAGCGCGCTAGGTGTTGCAAGCGACTTGCGTAAAATTGTGGCAAAAGGCGGCGGACTGGAACCCGGATTCGGATTTTTTGCCGTGGCGCGATTCACGATTCTTTCCTATTACCGCGACCAGAAACGCGATCGATTAATTTTGATCAAGATGTAATCGTGGCAATGGCGGATCAAATTGAGGACGCCGCAACTGCGGGCTTTGCTGCATGCCCACTATACCGTCAGCCAAAGTTTGCGCGATATAGCCGCAGCATCGGGGAGGAGTTTGAGTGCTGTGAAGATGAACTTTTTGCGAATCCGCCAGCGACGCCGAGCGTGCATAGAGAGCGAGATGAGGACGGAACAGTGATGGAAGAAAGGCTTCTCAACTTACTCCACAAAGTACGTGACGAAGGCGACGTGCTCGCGCGAACTGAACTGAACGAACTATTGCGCAATGTTTCAGAAGCTCGGGCAATTGTGGCAAGGACGCTGGTCGACGAGCAGGCCCTGATGAGCTGCCTGCGCGATGAGTCGATTGTCTCCATTCTCAATGGGGAAGAAAAGGTGACCGCAAGGCCGTCGACGTCTTGTCCAGTACGTCTCCTTTCATGGCAGAAGCAAATAGCCGTGGCTCTGACGAGCGGTGCAATTGTTGGTTTGCTGGGATTTGGAGTGGTCTGGGCCATGAACTCACCTCGGATCCGTTTTCCGCGTACCTCGCTGGTGAATTCGCAGCACTTTACGATTTGGAACAAAGCCGGGCAAAGGCTGAGGATGTCGCAGCCGAACGGCAATTCCAAGATGTTCCTTTTTAGGATTCAACGTGGCTGATCGAATCAAAGTCTTGTTCGTTTGCAGCAAGAATCAATGGCGTAGCCCGACGGCGGAAGCGGTCTACCGTGATGATTCGCGATTGGAGGTTCGATCTCGGGGAACGGCGAATTCAGCCCGTCAAACCGTAAGGGCGGCAGACTTGGTTTGGGCAGATTTGGTCCTCGTGATGGAGGACAAGCATCGTAGCCGACTACTGGCACAGTTCCCCGGCGAAATCAAGTTCTTGCAGATTGAAGTCTTGCACATCCCGGACGACTACCAGTTCATGGATCCAGAGCTTGTCGAAATGATTCAGACCGCTGCCGAACCGGTCATCGCCCCGCTGGTTACGAAGATTTGAATACGACGAGTCCGGTCCTCTCCTGTTGTAGCTATGTAGTTGTCTGGAGAGTTATATCCACCTCCACCAGCGTCGACAACGCTTGTCAATCCGAAACGCGTTAACTCGTGATTCCAGTGTTTGGGTGAATTGATTTGATCTTTGGCCAACATGGCCGGCAGCGCACCGATTGTCTTGTACAGAATCATTGCGTTTGGTTTGGCGTAAAGGTCTGCACCACCGTCTCGAAATACGTATCGACTCTGGTCGTTGAGGGGCTTTGTCTCTTGCGTAGTGCCAAGAGCCTCACAACCAGCTCGATTTAGGCAACCGACGCTGTAGAGAAACATGACATACACCGGCGTGTCGGGAGCGCCCTCGTTCAACTCCACCACGTTGGGGCGTTCGTCGTTCCTCGAATTGACAGGGAGACCAACCTCCGATGACTCGGACCCACTGCCCTTTCGGGCCTTTTGGGGTTCGCGCAGCCTGTTGGCGAATCATCTCAAGCCCCGCGTAGCGGTTTCACTCCGTACCATCGCAGCTCCAAGTTGTAGAAACGCCCTCCGCAGACTGCATGGATTGCGAATCAATCAGTCCCGGCAAGCGGGTGCGCCCTTGCAGGTCGATGCCCCCCGTGTCCGCTTCGTTTTCAATTTCTCGACGGATGCGCGATCTCCAAGCCACACGAATCGCCCATCCGAAATAGCGCAGGCGTCGACGGTCGGCATTTTCTCGACCTGCGTGTAAAACGTCCCGTTGACAAGAATGGTGTCACCGAACTGCGTTTCATCTGGCACGTAGGTGTCGTCTTGATGGCCTAACAGATTGACGTCTTGAGCGTGTAAGCTCAATCGAATATCGGACGTCGAAGGAAAAACGAGCAGCATCATCGCTGAGTGAAGAAGCCTTGTGTTGTGGTAGTTCATAGAGTGAATTCCTGAGTTGCATAACGATTGGTGTGACGCGCCGCCGATACAGTTACTTAGTGTCAGGTTCGGTTTTCGGTCTCAGCCAGCCAGCAAAGCCGCGAGTCAATGCGGGCATCACGAACCAAGTCAGCGTGACGACAGCAACGCCAGTCACAAGGGCAGTGATGGCAACGGGATGAACTGAGGGTAAAAAGGGTGGAAGCACCCGCGACCAGAGGAGCACGACAGGAAACACACCAAGCCATGTCACAAACGCCATTTTCCAGCGCGGCGGCGGGGCTTTGTTTCCAATGCCCCGAAAGAACCCCTCCAATCCATGCAGTTGTCGATGGACTGGATCACCCTCGACGAGATCCGCGACTTCGACCTGCCATTCAGCGAACAAGTTAGACGCGTAAAACTCCCGCATGTGACTCTCGCTGCGGAAGGACCGCAAGATTCCGTACTCACGCGGTCGACTTACATCGGTAGGGCGTAGCAAGTGAGCTCCGGTGGTGCCGTGATGATCGAGCGACCTCGCAACGAAGCGTTTGAGAGCCTCCTCGAATTCGGATTCCTTGCCCTCACGAACGACGCGAGTAATCGCACAGTGCACCATTGTCA
>JBCCEO010000045.1:0-19813 GCA_039030255.1 Planctomycetota bacterium
AGTTATTGTTCTTACTCGGAAACTTGGCTCCCACAGAGTCCAACCATTCCGCCAGCATTCTGTTCAGCCGTTCAACAACTTCGGGATTCTGCTCTGCGACATTTTTTTGTTCGCCGGTGTCTTTCGCCAAGTTGTACAGCTCGCGACGCTCATCTTCGTAATAACGAATCAATTTCCATTCGCCGTGCCGCACGATTCCAGAAGGCTCTCCACCCTGGTTGCCATAGTGAGGATAGTGCCAGTACAAAGGGCGTGAAGGAAATTTGGCTCCTTCGATCACTGGGACGAGACTTCGACCGTCTAGGCCGGCTGGGACTTCGGCTCCAGCGAGTTCTAGCAAGGTAGGAAAAAAGTCGGTGCCGTTGGCAAATACTTTTGTCTTGCTGCCGTTGGTCTTGCCTGGGACGTGAATGTAGTATGGTTGCCGAATCCCGCCTTCCCACTGTCGTCCTTTTCCACCACGCATCGGCAGCGCAGCGGTTGCATAGCCGTCGCCCGAGGAAACGCCGCCGTTATCCGAAGTGAAAATCACCACCGTGTTTTCGGCCTGGCCTGATTTCTCGATGGCGTCGAGCACCATGCCAACGGAGGTGTCGAGCGACTCCATCATACCCGCGTACAACGGATTGTCTTGGGTTTGTCGAACTTCTTGGGTTCGATCCCAAAGGAATCGGTCATGCTCGAAGGCCAGTCCCATGGACTCTGCCTTGGCTTGATACTTCTTCCAGAGTCCCTCGGTCGTCTGGATTGGACCATGAACTGAGTAATAGCAGAGCATGGCCAGGAATGGCTTCTCGCTGTCACGCTGATTTTCGATGTACTTTGCTGTTTCTTTTCCGAGTCGGATTGGTAAGTGTTCTCCTGGTGGGCCTTCAAGAACTGGATTATTCCCATAGGGGGCGAAGTATCCTCCGGGCGGTGAACCAGCTTGGTGCCCCCCAATGTTGATGTCGTAGCCCTGATCGGTGGGCCAGTGCCCTTCGCCGCCCAAATGCCATTTGCCAGCAAAGAATGTGTTGTAGCCTTGCGTCTTGAGCGCTTCTGCAATAGTGGTTTCCGAATGTGCTAGCTCCAGCCGGAAACTGGCCGGAAGTAGTTTAGTATTTCGTTGCCACTGTTCTGGCTGGTTTCTACCGGCTGGGCTGATGTAATCGGTAATGTGAACTCTGGCTGGAGTCTTGCCGGTTTGGATTGCCGCACGCGATGGGCTGCACACTTGGCAGGCCGAGTAGCCATTTTCAAATCGCAAGGACTGGGAGGCTAAGCGGTCGATGTTTGGGGTTTCGTAGAACTTGCTGCCCTCGCACCCTAAGTCCATTTTTCCCAGATCATCAACCAGAATGAAAACAAAGTTAGGTTGCGTTGCCAGCTCTGGCTGTTTGGCAAGACCTAGGTTTGTTGGTGTCAAGAGGCATGCAAGAAGCAAGATCAAGTTTCGCATTGTAATCGTGATCCTATGCGGGCACCCGATGCGCGCTGCCCCGCTCAAATTGGCCCGGAACGGAGGGTTGCCCTCGACGCACCGGTGTAGCCACAAAAGAGATTTATTCCTAAGCTATGGAGGCCAGAAAGCCTGTAAGAGTATGGCAAGACAATAGTTGAATTACTAGTTGGTAGCACTATGGATTTCGCAGAAGTCTTCTCGGTAAGTGGATTGTTCACCCTCTTGATGCTGATTCTGCTTCAAGCAGTCTTGGGGTTCGACAACCTGCTCTATATTTCCATTGAATCCAAGCGGGTTGAAGAGTCGCAGCAGGCCAAAGTGCGGCGACTCGGAATTGGATTGGCAATCGCATTGCGGATCGTTTTGCTCTTCTGCGTTACCTCAATGATCAGCGCCGTAGAAGGAACCTTTTTTCAGTACGGAATGGAAGAGGTTGAGCCAGCGGCGCAAGTCGAAGGAGACGTGGCCCATGCAGATGACGACCACAAGCATGAGAGTCATCCAACTCTGAAGGCCGTGGAAGGCAGTTGGTTTGCTTTTGCTTTTAATTTTGAAAGTGTGGTAGTGCTATTTGGTGGCGGCTTCATCCTATATACCGCGATCAAAGAAATCTTTCATATGATTTCCTTGCATGATGGCGAACACGGAAAGGAGAATCCGACACGCTCCTTCAATTCGGCCCTGTTCTGGATTGTCCTTATGAATCTTGTGTTCTCCTTTGACTCCATCCTGAGTGCAATGGCACTAACAGAGAACTTGATCATCATGTCGCTTGCGATTGTCATTAGCGGCATCATGATGATTGTGCTGGCCGACAACGTGTCAGAATTCTTGAAGAAAAATCGGATGTACGAAGTGTTGGGGCTATTCATCCTGTTCATCGTTGGTGTGATGCTCATCAGCGAAGGTGGGCACAAAGCCCACTTGGTACTCTTTGGGCATCCAGTCGAAGCGATGGAGAAAAGCACATTCTATTTTGTGATTGCCGTGCTGGTTGTCGTCGACATTGTTCAGGGGAGGTATCAGAAGAAGTTGTTGGCGGAGAAAGATTCTAAGGCATCGGAGGGTGCACACTAGTTGCACGATGCTTGCGATAGGCATCAAGGTGAATTATCGTGCGGCGGCCTAGCGTATTGCTTAGAGTTTCGCTCGCCTAGCGATCCATCGTGCTATAGGCACTCGCGAGGCCTAAGGTTGCCCAGGCAGAGGACCAATACTGGTAGATGTATTCGTGACTCTCGTCGGAACGCTTGGTAATATTCTCGCTGACATCTTTCCAGTATCCTTCTGGTCCCTGCTCGCGAAGTAGATATGCGATGGCCTTGTTCTGAGACGCGGATACATCTTTTGCGTCCTCCAGCTTGTAGGCACTTTGGCTCAACGCATACAAAGCAACACCTGTGGCGTATATCGTAGGCTTCCCATCTTTGGACCAACCAAAGGAACCATTATCGGATTGTGCGGCCATGACACGCGTGGCAAGTTCTTGTTTTTTGGATGAGTCCTCTTCCAGCAGCAGTTGCCAGGCAAGGAATTCGATTGAATCTCCTTTCGTCTTGGCGACGTAATCTTGAGCCTTTTTTATCGCCGCCTGGACTTCCTTTGAAGATTCGCCTTGAAGGGCTTGCTGCATCCAAAGTGTGATCACCGCGTCGGATTCATCGATCGACCTTCTTTGCGAAGGAAACTGTCCTTGGGCTCGCCAGCGACCGTCTTCCTGCTGTGCTTTTAAGATTTCGGGCAGGAACTTTTCCATTGCCACGCGGCTTTTCGCTCCGTCGTCGGATTCCGAATAGGACTGGGCGGCGATTGCCAGTTGCGCCCAGCTGGCAGGACGACCAACTTTAGGATCGCTGACAAACTCAATCGCGTCGCCGAGCAGGCTTGTGCCAGGATTCTGCTCCGGCCAATCGATCGCTCTGTAGCTTACTGCCAAGCTCCAAGCCCCGGATGGAACTTGGTGACAAGAAACACAGGCTCGGTCTTGGTACTCGGCTTCGCCAATCATCCAAGCCTGACCATCCTTTTCCAGGTAAGGGATGCTGCGCGCTATTGAATCCCGGATGTCAACTCTGTCGCGAATTGGATTCGCTGGTGAGCTTGGGTCTTTTGCTTGACAGAAAGCAGGTAGGTTGCAATAAAAGCCAATGAATATCGAATGGAGAATGAACACATGGAGGGATCTGAAGTGCGGCATTATTCTGTCAGTTACGTCGGAATAGGCTGCTGCCTGACCTGATCGAAGACGAACGGGAGGAGTCGATTCGAGGTGTCAGGCTTCGCGAGGGTGATGTTGCGGGGGAGCCGGATCGGGAACGTGAAGGGTTGCCGATGCCAGGAGTCAAACTACTGCGGCGCGGCGAGCTGGTCAACGGCGGACGCGTGATGGCGCTCGGGGAGCGCGAGGATCCAAACCGCGTCGTCGGCCGACCCGGCAAGATACGAATCTCCGAACTCTGAGAAGGACGCGTTTGAGAAAACTGATTGGGTCTTTCGACTAGGCGAATTGCTCCACTGCTGCTGGTCGGCCCTGTTGGATTGGAGGTGATGCGATTTCGACGCTCGCCGGTTGGACGGCCTGATTCCAAAATCCTTGCGTTACTGGGCGACGAAAAGGAGCTAGGGGATTTTCCAGAGTTGGATAAGCGGGCGGAGTCTGTCATGCGCGTTACGGGACCGTCTTGTCTTAGGTTGAGCAGCGAGGCGTCGCGAGGAGTCAGCGATCCATTTCGAACGGACTGTCCGCGGAGTTGTTCTGCAAGCTTGGAATTGGGACTACGGAGACCGTTTGATTTTGAGTCGCGAATCGAGGTCGTGGGCCTAGTCGGATCGAAAGACGCTCCTAAATTGCGTGGCAGAATAGGATTAGGTTGCAAGCTCGGGTTGTTGTAACGGGTGTTCGGACCGATTGAACTATTGCTTGGCTTGTTGCGAGTGAAACTGCTTTGGAAACCGAAGACTCCACTTTGGGAGTTTTGAAATCGTGGCCCAGCAGAAAAACTGAGGCCCTTTGCTCCTGCCGCGTTCCGCAAGGAACTGGAGACGTTTGAAGAAGTGGGAAAACGAGTGACACTGGAAATGCCTGAAGAATTGGCAAGGCGAGAAGCACCGGAAAAACCTGCCGAGCTGCTTCTTCGACCGCCGACTCCAGTGTTCCCAAGCAAGCTTGGCGGTGCTTGTCCAAGGATGCTAGCGCGGACGAGGGAATCGAATGAGCGTGTGGCATAGTTTTGCGGTAGCGGCGTAGTCAAAATGCTGTTGCCCGATTGAATGGTCAAGGCAGAACGTGAGTTCGCCGGACGCGCATTCAAAAATGTATTGTAGCGTCCTAGGCTTTGCGAGAAGGCAATTCCACTTTGACCATACTTCCACTGGTAATAGTTCACGAGGGATGGACGAGCAAGATTATTGGCCGAGCCCAGGTACCAAGGTTGCAAGCCGTAGGAGGCGAAGCGATTGGAGTATAAGTCTCCGTAGTAGAAGCTACGGTAGCCTGGCCTTACGAACAGATTTAGTAGTAAAGCTGCAGAGCGGGCCACCGGAAAGGCGGGTACGTAACGGAATTGAGCGTTTTGATACGTCGTAGGTGGCAAGTAGACCGAAGCAAAAGGGACGCCGCGTACCGTTGGCTCGTAATCCCAATAGCCTGAAACGTATACATGCCCCTGAGCCGTGTTGGCGTAACAAGATGGCTGCCAGATCCAGTCCTGGTAATGCTGTGTCCAGTATCCATCCTGCCAACTGTAGGAATCATCTTGGTAAACCCATTCGCCGGGCATCCAGAATGAGTTTTCGTCCGGGGCAGGCAAAGTTGGTTTGGTTTCCAAGGGCTGCGGTGGTGCGGGCAGGTAAGTTGACTGAACACCAGCGACGCCCCAGTAACCCGCGTGCCGCAAGTACTGTGTTCCAACTTGTTGCCACGCTCCTTTAACCCAGGTTCGCCCCGGCGGAACTTCACGATACATGCCGCTGACCCAAATGAAATCCTCGCGGGCTGCGTCCCAGCTCCAGTAGCCTTCGATCCACTGCGGGTTGTTGCCGGCTGGAATTTCCTGAGGACGCTCTTCTTGAATGGCCGCTGGTGGCGCTCGGTCTGCCACGATGGCTGGTCGGCTCACGCCTGACAATTCTGTACTTTGGGAGCCAAAAGCCTCATGGACGGGGCCCTGAAGCAAGATCTCGTAATCGCCGCCGGGAGCAGGGACGGAGTCGAAAGCGATCGGGGGTTGTGGAATCGCTGGCGGATTCGGCGCGGGGGGCTTTTCCAGCTCCGGAGCAAGTGTTGGTTCCTGCGATTGGTCGCTACCGGGAGGAGTTTCTGTATTTGACTCCAAAATGGAATAAGTTGAATCGGCCTTTTGCGCCTTGGGATCATTCGAATCCGTTTGAGCGACCGTTCTCTGGGCTCCCAAGTTAAGGCAGCAAATGCACAGGGATATCGCGATGAGCGCTTTGAATAGTCGCTGAGGCATTGCTCGTTTCTCGCCATTCAGGGAGGTTGATGGATAGAGTAGCAGCCAATGAAGCGGTTCAGCCATCGGTAGCCATGAAACAGCCAATTCTCACTCTGCTTCTATTCTGCTGTTCGCCATGCAGAATGAATAGAAGAAAATCGGGATGCTAGGGGACTAAAAGACAGCAAATCGCATTCCAGGAATCGAAAGGCGAGCATTTGCGTACCTTTGAGGCGTTAAACTCTGCGTCGACAATGACTTAGGAAGTATTCCGGCGATCTGCGGCCTTGCCCGCAAGCACTCAAATTGACCGCAGCTTCGTTATTTTGCGGTGGGACTGACAGCGAGTTTCGCCTAGCGAAAGCTATTTTGTTCGAGCTCTTGCTGGATTTTTTCCACGTGCTTGTAGTACTCGCTCCGTTTCAGTTGGCTTGCTGCTGCAGGGTCGAGCAGCACGGTTGCATTGGCGTGAAGTTGCAGGGCACTGGCGGGGCAGCTTGCCGATAACGGTCCTTCGGCCATTTCGCGGACTGCCGCGGCTTTGTTTTCACCCGTCGCCAGAAGTAGGATCTTACGGGCGTCGAGAATGCTACCAATGCCCATCGTGATCGCCAGCCGTGGTACTTCTTCTGGCGAATTGAAGAAACGTGCATTGTCGAGCCGCGTCTGCTCCGTCAGCGCCTTTGGCCGGGTTCGGCTTGCCAACGAAGATCCAGGTTCGTTGAATGCAATGTGTCCATCGGAGCCAATTCCGAGAAGTTGCAGATCGATGCCTCCAGAACGGCTGATCCGCTCTTCGTAGGCTGCGCATGTCGCTGCTAGATCTGTCTCGTTACCGTCGGGGAGGTGGCAGGACTCCATTTCAAAATCCGCCTTTGCGAACAGATTTTCTTGCATGAAGACTCGATAAGATTCTGCGTGACCTTCCGGCAGTCCGACGTATTCGTCCAAATTGAATGTTGTGCACTTGGAAAAACTAACCTTGCCCGATTCGTATCGACGGATCAGTTCGGCATAGGTAGCAAGAGGTGTTCCGCCCGTGGCCAAGCCCAGCACAGGCGAATCGCAAGACTGAACGCACTGGCAGATTAAATCGGCAGCACGCTCGCTAACGGCGATACCGGACTCAAGGATAACAACACGCATTTGGACTGACTCTAAGGGGAATTGGCCTTCTTTTTATTGGAAGCCTTTGCGTGCCAGCATGCAAGGACTTGTCCCATTTGCAAACGCGCTCGTCGATCAATCCGGCGGCACAACCTGCAGTGATGGGATACTACACTTATTCGACGCGAATACTAAAATGTCACCCTCTCCTGTCAAAACGTAGCAATCGTTGAAAGTGTAGGAATCCGCAGAGATGGAGCAGTCCTTTGTAGCTTGGGCCAAGATGCGAGCCCACCGCCTGCCGCAGGTCAAATTGGGCATCGGTGATGACGCGGCACTTTTGGCGGCGAAGGAGTCTGAAGATTGTGTCGTTACGACAGACAGCCTGATGGAAGGCGTTCATTTTCGCAGCAATGAAGTCGAATTGCATCGCGTTGGCGCCAAGTTGGTCAAAGCAAATTTGAGCGACTTGGTAGCCATGGCCGCCGAGCCCTATGCTCTTTTCCTTTCGATGTGCATTCCTACCAACGCGGCAGTTGCGGCGGACGTATTAGCGGCAGAAGTCTACGAAGGCGTATGCGAGGCTGCGGAAGAGCATTCCGTCGCGTTGGCTGGCGGCGATACCAACTGTTGGGATGGGCCGCTGGTCCTGAGCATGACCGCAATTGGTCGAGTTGCCCCAGGGACTGCTTGGCTTCGTTCTGGGGCACGCCCAGGAGACCTGATTGTCGTCACTGGGCCGCTCGGCGGTAGTATTTTGGGCAAGCACTTGGATTTTGCTCCAAGGTTTGACATTAGTGCAAAGCTACGTGGGCATCCGGCTGTTCATGCCGCGATGGATATCAGCGACGGGTTGAGCGTGGATCTATTGCGAATGTGCGATGCATCGAATTGCGGAGGTGTTTTGGAGCTCGCCAAGATTCCCATAAGCGAAGCCTGTGCGAAATTGGCTCAAACTAGCGGCAAGCAGCCTGTCGAGCATGCATTGGGTGACGGCGAGGATTTCGAATTGCTTCTTGCGATCGCTCCGGATGGACTGGACGAGGTGCGGCAGGTGGTTGGGGATAAAAATATTCGTTGCTGCGGCGAATTCACCAGTAGGACTGGGCTTTGGATGAGGGAAGGCTCCCGCATTTTTCAGTTGACGACCAGTGGCTATGTTCACGGTCGCTAGATAAAGAGCAGGATCGATGTGAACGTCGAGTCGATCAATTGGGGTGACGATTCGTCTAAATGAGCCAAACTTTTCCCCGTTCCTTGCTGCGCCAAAGTTGGACGGTTGAGTTACGGGGGAAGGCTCGCATAACCCACCAGCTAGTAGAACGCCGTTTGATGCCAAAGTTGGCTTAAGGAAAGCCTCAGTGTCCGGTTAAAGCGGCTAGCACGAAAGGACCGATGAAGGAAGAAGTAAGTTTATAGTTGACCAATTGGGTGTTAATACTATACTTTGTTGGGCAGGAAAACGCAGCTCTCGCGAAATGGTTTCGGGTATGGCACTTTCAGCAATAAGATCGACTCAAGGAAAGAGCATGCAAAACGCCGGAAACGCGCGGGCTCGCGGTACAGCGAAAGGCGATGCTTTGGAGTTGCGAGTTCTGCGTCCTGAGGAGGCGGTTAGCGCTCCAGAAGAGCCGAATCGGCCCAGTGCTGGCTTTCTCGAAGAGTTGGAAAAGGATAGCCTCGCATTGGAAAAAGCTACTCCGAAGGAGATTCTCAAGTGGGCCGTGGATCGCTACGCGCCTAGCTTCTCGATGGCGACTGCGTTTGGTCCAGAGGGGATGACAATCATTCACATGTTGGCTGAGGTCGCCCCGGAAACTCCAATATTCAACCTCGATACCGGCTACCAGTTTGCCGAGACGCTTGAACTTCGGGAGGAAGTCAAACGTCGGTATGGGATTGAAGTTGAGCTCAAGAAACCGAGGGATTCTGTTGAGGAGTATGAGCGCATCAATGGTGGACCTGTTTACCAGACTGAGCCATCACGCTGCTGTTTCGAGCGGAAATTAAGTGTCCTGCATGAAGCCGCACAGCAATATGATGCCTGGGCCAGCGCGATTCGGCGTGACCAAAGCGAGGCTAGGGCGTCTGCACCAATCGTGGGGTGGGACAAGAAATTTGGCCTCGTGAAGGTTAGTCCTCTGGCGAATTGGACAAAGAAAGACGTTTGGGGCTTAATCAACAAGGAGGATATCCCTTACAATCCTCTCCATGACCAAGGTTATCCGAGCATCGGATGCCAACCTTGCACGCGGAGTGTCCTTCCTGGAGAGGACGAGCGAGCGGGACGTTGGAGTGGTTTTGCAAAAACTGAATGTGGACTTCACGATTGATGGCAGCCCCCTCGCATTCAGAGTTAGTAAGATCATTAATTGCTGGTGGGATTCTCTGTTGAGGAATGCAAACGCGGATTCCTTGGTTCCTTGGTATTGCCAAAATGACGATTGCGGAAGGTAGTGTTGAGCAGATTCAGCGCTCAAACTGTTGTAACTGAAGAGTTTCTACGCAATCTTCGATCCTTTTTGCTGCTAGGGCTCAAAAGCCGCAACTTAGACTCGTGAAGATAGCTCGATGCAATTACCAGTAAAAGTACACTATGCCACCTTGGCCATGTTGGCGCTCGCAGAGAAACATACTTCAAAAGAACCGCTTTCGGCTCGAATAATAGCTAACGAGCAGGGTATCCCAAGCCAGTTTCTGACACAGATTCTCCAGCAGTTGAGAGCCTCCAATTTGGTTGTCAGTACTCGAGGAGCAAACGGCGGCTTCTTGTTGGATGGCGCCCCTAATGTAATTTCGCTGTCCGACATTTTCGATTCGATCTGTCCGAGTTCTTCGGCTCCAATTTCCGATGAGCAGTCGATTTTTTCAGAGGCCGTGAACGGTATCTGGGAGGAACTGCGTCAGCAGGAAAGGCAGATGCTGCAGGGCATCAAGCTTAGTGACCTACTTGAACGCGTACAGAATAGTACGGACATGTTCTACATCTAATTTCGAGGTAGTTTCGTTGCGTCGCGCTAGCGAGCCCAATTTCGTTTGATTCGACGTATGCCGGCGCTAGACGCACCGCATCAGGCAGCAATCGCACCTAGTCCATTCGGTATAATGACATTGGATCAGCATTTTTGCTCGACCTCTGATCATCCCTCCCTCTTGCGTAATGGATCGCTGTTATGTCCCTCCGATTCTACTTGGTGTGCTGTGTGTTGCTCTTTCCTTTAAAGGTTAAAGCGCAATCTGACGACGACAGCCCAGCGATTATCCCGCCTGCCAAACGCACATATATGGGCCGCAGGATAGCCCAAACGATGGGCTACGGAGGAGCACCATGGCTCATACGTGAGTCGCGGGAACAGGAAGAGCGACCAAGCGAAGTGATGAAGAACCTTGGACTCAAGCCAGGGATGGTCGTCTGCGATATGGGCTGCGGCAATGGATTCTATTCGCTGATGATGGCGAAAAAAGTTGCACCTGAGGGTAGGGTGTTGGCCGTGGATATCCAGCCCGAGATGCTGCACCTTTTGGAGTTACGTGCGAAAGACCAAAAGGTTGAGAACCTAATGCCGATTCAAAGCACTGTCATCGACCCGAGGCTTCCCAAAGAATCTGTTGATCTGCTGTTGATGGTTGATGTTTATCACGAGTTTTCGCATCCTCGGCTTATGTTAGCCGGAATTCGTGAAGGCCTGAAGAAAGACGGATTGATTGCGCTACTTGAATATCGTGAAGAAGATCGCACGGTTCCGATCAAGCCCTTGCATAAGATGAGCAAGCGTCAAATCCTGAAGGAATACAAGGCCAACGGTTTCAAGCTGGTGAAGGAATATGATGGCTTGCCCTGGCAGCATCTAATGTTCTTTGGAAAAGACCCATCCTGGACTGGAGATGGAATAAGCACTCCTGCAGACCGGTAATCACAGCCACCAGCACCCAAAAGGCTAGCGAATCTTGATGTCAGCAGTCTCGAACGGCGGCTAGCTTTCTTTATATCGTTTTAACTTGCGATCCAGCGTGGATCGCTCAATTCCTAGCATCTGAGATGCTTTGGTCTTATTACCATTTGCATGTTCCAGCATTGCGTAAATGTGTTCTTTCTCAAGCTCTGCCAGCGGGATCGGGCGAAAGCCACCTGTGCTCTGGGCCGATTCCGAGGCTTCAGGCTCCAGAAGAGAAACGAGACTTAGGTCTTCTGGTTGGATAACGGAGCTTACTCCCAGCACGACGGCTCGTTCAATGACATTCTTGAGTTCTCGAATGTTGCCCGGCCAATTGTGTCGCGTGAGCATTTCGAGAGCTTCGGGTGCGATGCCGTCAAGTCGTCTGCCGGCATGATGCTTGAGTTGGTCTACGAAGTGTTCTACAAGCAGCGTGATATCATCTTTGCGTTCACGTAACGGCGGGACATCAATTTCTATGACGCGTAGACGAAAGAAAAGATCTGCGCGAAACTCTTTAGCTTTGACTGCCTCTTCTAAGTCGCGGTTGGTTGCCGCGATGACACGCACATCGGTCTGAATCGACTGGTTGCCTCCCAGTCGCTCGAACGGCTGACCTTCGAGAACTCGTAGGAATTTTGCTTGAAGCTCGCCCGACATTTCGCCTATTTCGTCAAGCAAAAGCGTTCCACCGTTGGCTGCTTCAAATTTGCCGAATTTTCTGTCAGTTGCACCTGTAAAAGCACCTTTCTCGTGTCCGAATAATTCGCTCTCTAACAGGCTTGGTGCCAAAGCTGCGCAGTTGAGGCAAATAAGCGGGCCGTCCTTGCGTTTGCTGGATTTGTGAATGCCTCGGGCGACGAGTTCCTTTCCTACGCCGCTTTCTCCGCGCACAAGTACGGTTGCGTTGGTCGGTCCGGCACGCTCAATGGCCGTGCGGACTTTCGAAAGTGCTTCGCTTTCACCAACCAAAATCGTGGACTGGTCAAGTTGCTCTTCTAGCTGCTCTGCGCGTCGGCGACTCGTTTCTAGTGAACGCGCCATGTCCTCGCTGGCTTGAAGCCGCGTTAATGCAATTCCGAGATTGTCTGCCACGCCAACGGCGATCTCTAAGTCGACGTCGTTGAGCATTCGTTCGTCGCCCGCGGTGTAAACGTGGAGTAGACCTTTGACGCAGGATTTTTCGTTTTCAACGACCCGAATCGGCGCACAAATAATGCTGACGACCTCACGTTGTCCAGACTCGCGGGCGACCGAGAGTTTCGAGTCGTCGCGAACGTTGCGGGCTAAAACAGCTTGGCCCTCTCGAAGAACCGAATCGACAAGGAAGTCGCTGACGCGATGATAGGCCCCGTTTTTTCCTTGACGAGTCGCCATTACGGCAAGGCTCGCTGCCGGGGCGTCGTCACTTTGTGAAACGGTGACGATCCCTCCATAGGACAGAAACAGTCGCCCCAGTAATTGTTCTAGTGCGGCGCCGGCTGCGTCCTCAGGAGAAGTCGCTGTAACTAAATCGGAAATAAGTCTGTAAAAAAAACCCCAGGGAGAATCGTTGGTCGGGCTCGATCCTGTAGCGTTTTCCGGCAATTCTTTCGCGATGATTCCTTCAGCGCTGATTCCTTCAGCGCTCCACTGGGAATTCCGGATACGATTCACAATAGTCGGATTGACTTCCTGAGTTTTTTGGCTGCCTATTGATTCAGAATGTATCTTGTTAGTAGGAAAGCCGCTTGCTAGACCGACAGAAAAGGTCATTCGGCAACCGCCAACCTCGATAATTTCGCCATCGCTCAAGCGATGCGGCCCTTCGATGGTTTGGTTTTGGACCTGTGTTCCATTGCGGGACCCCAAGTCTTGTACCTGCCATCCACCATTTAGAGGGGATATCTTGGCGTGTTTTCGACTGACCCGCTCATCCTTGACTAAGATTTGGCATTCGGAGGAGCGTCCAACCAAGACGACTTGCTCCGGTTGTAGGCGTAATACGTCTGACCAGCGGTTGCCCAACTGAATGACAAGGTATGCGGCAGTGGTTTGTTGCATTGATGTAAGCTGCTGAGTATTCTGGAACTATCTTTTCTCGAAACCTGCCAGCCTCAATCTTAGCCGTTTGAGCGCGGAGTGCGCTCGGGGCTCAACAGAAATCTTCTCCGGAGTCTGAGATGATTAACGGACAGTACTTAAACTGTGTACGAAATCGACACTTATTGGCGGCTGCAAGCTGCCTGCTTGCCATGCTTTTCTGCATGCCAGCTCATGCCCAATTCGGCAGATTCTTTGGTGGCAACGGTGTTGTCGGTGGTGTAAGTATCGACGCAAATGGAACTCTTCGTTCTGCTACGATGCAGGAAAAGGGTGGCTTGCTCAAGGATATGCGAAATTCTGTCGGCCAACCATCGGCCGATATGGCCAAGCAGGCGAATCTGAGAATGATTTCGCTGGGCGGAATTCAAGCGGAAGTTGCAAAGGCAATCGCCGAAGGCACCACGCTAAGCGAAGAGGTCCGTTACTTGGCTGGCCTACAACGTATTGAGTATGTCTTCGTTTATCCCGAAAAGAACGACATCGTGCTTGCGGGACCTGCTGAAGGTTGGGTTGTACGTGAAGACGCTTCTGTCGTCGGTGAAACCACTGGTCGTCCCGTGATTCACCTAGAAGATCTTATTACAGCCCTGCGTGCTTCCAAGCAAACACAATCAAAGGCGATGAGTGTTTCCATCGACCCGACTCCGGAAGGTGCTGTAGCGCTTCGCAACTTGCTGAGTCGCATTTCTGGCAACAACTTCAATCCAGCTCAAGCTGAGCCAATGATCAAAGAGGCTTTTGGTGCTCAAGTCGTTAGTCTGACTGCTGTGCCCGAGGACTCCCGTATGGCGAGCACATTGGTAGCAGCCGACTATCAGATGAAGCGAATTGCTATGTCGCTTGATGCATCTCCAGTGCGAGGTCTACCAAGTTATATGGATATGATTCGCAACAGCGGAGCAAGTGCTACCCAGCCACGCTGGTGGATGGCCTGCGATTACGATGCCATTCTTCACAGTGAAGATAAGCTTGCCTGGCGACTAAGCGGCAAGGGCATCAAGGCTTTGACCGAGTCTGAAGTCGTCGAGCAGAACGGACAACGAACTCAAACTGGCAAGGCAAACAAGACCGCTCAGAAATGGGCAGACCTGTTTACGGCCAAGCTCGATGAATTGTGTCAAAAGAATTCTGCCTTTGGTGACTTACGTAATGTGATGGACTTGAACATCGTCGCTGCAGTCATCGCTGGACATCAGCTCGAACGTGTAGCTGGCTGCGACCTTGGCCTACTCCGCGGAACCGAGGGGGACCTTAAGACACCTAGTTACCGAGCTCCAAAGAACATTGATCCACAATGCAGCTTCGTTCGAGGTCGCGTTGGTTGGACGATCTCGGCCAGTGGCGGTGTTGAAATCAACCCTTGGAAGGTAGTAGGAACCCAGTCCAAAGAAGACAGCGCCGTTCATGCGGTTTACACCAAAGCACGCAAGACGGGTGCCAGCTGGTGGTGGAATTAAGTTCTGCTTAAAGTCCTCGATTTCAAATCGAGACGAATAGCTTCCAACACATCCAGAAAAGCCGCGTCTAGTATGACGCGGCTTTTTCGGTTTGAGCGGGGTCGGAGATTCTGTTCAGTGGGCGAATGCAGTCGCAATGGCTACTTGTCGCAATGGCTGCGTAAGTTAGCCGCAATGGCTGTTAGATTGGGCATTGCTGGAAAGATGGTGTCGAGACTCGGACGAGTGTGCACTCCTTGAGAGAAAATGGACGGGGAAGTATGATTGCGGTCCATCATGGTGCTCTTGGAATCGGTTGCCCCGAACATGCTAGCAGCTAGTGTCGTCTGATTCTTAGTAGCAATGATGCTGGTCCAACAACTCCCTAATTTGGTTCAGGAAAAAAAATGCGGCACGTTCTTTCTGCCTTGGTTCAAAACGTTCCCGGAGTGCTTTCTCACGTATCCGGAATGCTCGCCTCACGTGGCTACAACATTGATTCGTTGGCCGTGGGTGAAACAGAAAATCCCGAACTCTCGCGCATGACATTTGTGGTTGTGGGCGGTGATGATGTTCTCGATCAAGTGCGAAAACAGCTCGAAAAACTCGTGACTGTCGTAGAAGTCGAGGATATTAGCGCCAAGGATTTCGTCGAGCGAGATTTGATGTTGTTGCGCGTCAAAGCAACCAAGGGAGGAGAGCGAAGTGAAATTCGTGAACTAGTTGAAATCTTTCGTGGAAAGATTGTGGACGTTGGGCCAGATGAGGTGATGGTCGAGATTGCTGGACGTGAAAACAAGATTGAAGCATTCATTGATCGGATGCGACCGTTCGGCATCACCCAACTTGTTCGTACCGGTCGAATTGCACTAGTGCGCGGCGGTGAAGTCGAAAACGAAGAGACTTAACAGTCAGCAAATCTTCACCATATCTCAAGCAGTACTTGGAATTACCCCCAATCCCATTACATATTTTCAAAGGTCATTCATGACAGCCAAAATCTACTACGACAACGATGCAGACCTATCCCACCTCAAAGGGAAGACGATTGCAATCCTAGGCTACGGATCGCAAGGTCATGCTCAAGCACAAAACTTACGTGACAGTGGATGCGAAGTCGTGATTGGTCAGCGAGAAGGTAGCCCCAACTACGACTTGGCTGTGAGCCACAAATTCGAGCCCAAGCCGGTAGCCGAAGCGGTTAAAGCAGCTGATGTAATCAACATTTTGTTACCGGACGAAGTACAAGGCGACGTGTATCGATCCTCCATCGCCCCCAACCTGTCCGAGGGCAATGTACTAATGTGCTCACATGGATTCAGCTTTCATTTTGGGCAGATCGAACCTCCTGCAGGAGTTGATGCCCTGCTCGTTGCGCCAAAGGGCCCTGGGCACTTAGTGAGAAGTGAGTACACGAAGGGCGGTGGGGTTCCTGGCTTGATCGCAGTTGATGAGGGCTCCAGTGATACGACGTTTCAAATTGGAATGGCTTACGCCAAAGGAATTGGGGCAACACGCGGTGGCGTGATCCATACTAGCTTTGCGGAAGAAACTGAGACGGACTTGTTTGGAGAGCAAGTCGTATTGTGCGGAGGTGTCAGCGCTCTGGTCAAAGCCGGCTATGAAACACTTGTGGAAGCAGGCTATCAGCCAGAGATGGCTTACTTCGAGTGCATGCACGAACTAAAGTTGATCGTCGACTTGTTCTACGAAGGCGGTTTGAATTACATGCGTTACAGCGTGTCCAACACGGCCGAATATGGTGACTACTCGAGCGGTCCTAGGATCATCACGGAAGAGACCAAGCAGGAAATGAAAAAGATCCTGACCGAGATCCAAAACGGCGAGTTCGCTCGGAATTGGATCCTGGAAAATCGCGCCGGTGCGGCTTCCTTTAAGGCAATCCGCCGACGAGAGCGTGGTCACGAAATCGAGGAAGTCGGTTTGCGATTGCGCAAATTGATGAGTTGGATCGACGCCAAGGAAGTGTAGTCGCGTCGCCGTGAAAAGAGTGCCATGGAAGCAATTCGAGCCAGAGGGATACGCGTTCACAATCTAAAAGATGTGGATGTTGACATTCCTCGAGGCAAGATTGTTGCCATTTGTGGCGTTAGTGGCTCTGGCAAGACTTCTCTTGCCCTCGACACGCTATATGCCGAAGGCCAGCGGCGCTATATCGAGAGCTTCTCTGCTTACACTCGCCAATTCTTAGAACGTATCGAAAAACCTGATTTCGATTCTATCGAAGGTCTCCCTCCTGCACTTGCCGTGACCCGCGGCGGTGCGCAGCGTGGTAATCGTAGCACGGTCGGTACTGCAAGCGAGACTTTGGATTACCTGCGTGTTCTTTATGCTCACGCTGCAGAGTTGATTTGCTATCAGTGCGGGCAGGCCGTCCAAGAGTATACGCCTCAGTCGGTGGCCCAGTTGATTTCCAAGCTACCCAAGATGCGTTTGATGGTTGGCTTTTCGTTCCGCTGGAATGATGTGGCGGAACGCGCCGCCTTATTTGCTGAGCTTCAGAATCAAGGATTTGTTCGACTGCAAGCTGGCGGCAGAATCTTCAATCTGGGCGATGCTGACCGCAAAGAATTGGCGCAAGCAACAGAAAACGTCAGCGAAGCAACAGTCATCGTCGACCGACTCAAGGGCGGCGATGCTCCCGAAAGAACGAGTGAAAGCCTCGAAACTGCGTTCGATCATGGACTGGGAAGCATCGAGCTCTATTTGGAGAGTGGAGCAGAATTGGCGGAAGAGATTCCACCATCCAAAGAGTTTGAAGTCGATGGGCGGCAATGGACCGTTTTGAGTCTAGCTGCACAGCGACAATGCCAGAGTTGTAATATCACCTTCCCAGATCCTGAGCCAAGACTGTTTAGTTTCAATAGCCCACTTGGTGCTTGTCCTCAATGCGAAGGATTTGGCGACACGATCGACCTCGATTGGGACCGTGTCATTCCGGATCGTTCGAAAAGTCTTGAAGAGGGCGCAATCGCACCATGGAATTCGCCCGCTTATGAGCACAATCTGGATGAACTGCTCGACATGGCTGAGGAACTAGGCCTGCCGACAGATGTGCCTTTTAGTAAGTTGACGAAAAAGCAGCAGCGGATCGTTAAGCATGGAGAGCAGGCGGGAATCTATGGCGGAGTGGATGGATTCTTTGAGTGGCTGGAGCGCAAGAAATACAAGATGCATGTTCGCGTCTTTATCTCGCGATGGCGTAGTTACAGTACTTGTAGCAAGTGCGACGGAAAACGATTGACTCCTGAGGCGCTCAGCTATCGCATTGGTTCCAATTCGATTGCAGATCTTTGCGATTTGTCCGTCGACCAAGCCTTCCAGTTTTTGTCAGAGTTGAACTGGGAGGGACGAATGCTTGAGATTGCCGCGCCACCGTTAGAGCAGGTCAAATCGCGTTTGGAATACTTGCAGAACGTTGGTTTGGGCTATTTGCAACTATCGCGAACCCTGCGAACGCTTAGCGGTGGTGAAGCACAGCGTACGGCATTGACAGCTGCTCTAGGATCCAATCTTGTGAACATGCTTTATGTGCTGGATGAACCCTCCGTTGGATTGCATCCACACGATGTGCAGTGTCTTACTTCCGCCATTGAAGGACTGGCCAGTCGAGGTAACACAGTCGTCATTGTCGAGCACGAAGATTTACTCCTACAAGCGGCTGATGAACTCATTGAACTCGGACCAGAGGCTGGAACACAGGGGGGAGAGATCACCTATCAAGGTAATGTATCTGGTGGAATCGGCGAACAGAATTGTAGAACGCTCGAGTTTCTGCACAAGAAACGCCGCGTTCCAATTCCGAAAACGACTCGTTCAGCAAAAAAAACGCTCAAGATTACGCAGTGCACAGGCAATAATCTCAAGTCCATCGATGTCGAGTTTCCTCTAGGGGTGCTTTGTGTTGTTGCGGGAGTGAGCGGTAGTGGGAAGAGTACGCTGGTCCAAGATACCCTGTTCCCCGCAGTCTCAAAGCGACTTTCACGAGATGCCAAAAACCAGGGTACTCCCCTGCCCTTTAAATCGTTAACTGGGACCGGTTTTATTGATGCTTGTATTGCGGTCGATCAAGGTCCTGTGAGTCGTTCGCCTCGAAGTAATCCTGTGACGTATGTCAAAGCATTTGATGAAATTCGGAAGGCGTTTGCAGCCACGCCGGACGCCAAGCTAAGAAGCCTGACACCGGGACACTTCAGCTTCAATAGCGATCTTGGAAGGTGCCCACAATGCAGTGGTGATGGTGTCTTGCAAATCGACATGCAGTTCTTGGCGGATGTGCAGATGACTTGTCCTACCTGCGAAGGTACACGTTATCGCAAAGAGATTCTTTCCGCTCGTTATCGAAATTGTAGTATTGCAGATGTTTTGTCTTTGTCGGCCTCGAATGCGATCACCTTTTTTCGCGGCTTTCCAAAAGTCCAGCAGCGATTGCAAGTTTTGGTTGACGTCGGGCTGGGGTACCTACAACTTGGGCAATCGGCAACCACTCTAAGTTCTGGCGAGGCGCAGCGTTTGAAGCTCGCTGGTTTTCTAGCCAGTGCCTCGCAAAAACGCACGCTTTTTATTTTGGATGAGCCCACCACGGGTTTGCACTTTCAAGACGTCGTCAAATTGCTCGAGTGCTTCCGGGTGCTCATAGAAAGCGGGCATTCGCTCTTGGTGGTCGAACACAACATGCATCTCGTTGCCGCGGCGGATCATGTGATCGACCTTGGTCCCGGAGCTTCCGACGCTGGTGGCCAAGTAATCGCGAAGGGAACGCCGAGACAAGTAGCAAAAACTAGGAACTCCGTTACCGGAAGTTTTCTCCGTGAGTTTTTCTCTTGAACTCAGGATTAGGCAAATGAGAATGGCCCACTTTGCGACGAAGCATTGCAGATTCGCTGTGCGCATTGAAGATCACCCTCTCAAGGGTCCGGCTGTCTCGAGAGTCTCATTTCGGCAGTGATGAAGAGTGCAGTAAGTGATTTAGGAACGGCGGGCAGGCCGAAGAACGTTGTTGGAATTGAGGCTGGCTCTGGTTTGCACTTTAGAGGGTAGCGTTTTCACCGATTAAACGGGATAGAAGGCCTGGGACAAGGGGCCGTCAGAAAATTCGCGAGTCGTAGCTGCTAAAGCGTAGGATTTGCGTGATTTACAACCCAAGTTATTGAGGAAAAGATACACCACTGAACAAATGCCTTTGCTGGAATTTGAGGATGTCCGAAGCGCATCCACTCGTGACGACGCACGTGCGCCACCTCTCGCAGCTGACGTACCGCGACGGCCGCATGTTCGGCACCGCGAACAAGCGTCGCCTGCGGCAGTCGCGCAGCTCGCGGTCCAAGATGC
>JBCCEO010000046.1:0-19715 GCA_039030255.1 Planctomycetota bacterium
CCAACTGGAAAGGGTGCGATGCGAACAAGCAGGATTCTGTCGATTGGATTTTCCTTCATTTTCGACGCGCATTCGGCAACTTCCTTAGCGAGGAACAAAGCGGTTTGCAAGCTTTCGTTGTCGGTATAACCACCGTCACCAAAATGTCGGTTTTCGATGAGTTTTCCAGTCGCGCTAGTCGGTGTGTATTTTTTTTGTGGACGCACCGTCGGCGCGACGTAAGGGAAAGTTGCCGAAAGGCGAGCTGCGCTAGAAAGCCGAGTTTGCATGCTGTCGTCGGCTTGAGCGTACTCCAAAAAGTCATAGCTTTTTCGAACACGCGATGTCGCATAGCTACTAGCATCGCTCGCCTTCGCCGCCTGCCTCTTTGCTTGCGAAGTGACCGTTGCGATTTCCTTGTCTCGCAAAACAAAGGGCGCCATCCAGACGCGTTGCCCTGTGTCGACAAGAAAAGTATTGAACACGACAGCAGGTAATTTGCCAGACTTCACTGCGCTTGCCAAATGCCCCAGTCGCCAATCGGGGCGACCGTGTCCCAAATCTTCAAGACTGAAGTTGAAGTTGGAGGAGCCTCGATCGGTGAATTCCTTGAAGGGGACCATTCGTTTCTGCCAAACACGTTCCTGTATCGCAGCACGGTCAAAGAGCGAGTCTTGCATAAATCCCGTCACCCGAATGGAATCGGGGAACATTAGGCCCCAACCGACGCATTCAAGGCTAGATTTTGTGGACTGGTCATGGGCATGCGTCAGAAGTGTTGTTGCATCTATGGTTGGGCTGCCATCGGCTGATCCGGAATTGTCGGTTTCTGAATCTAGAATTTCGACTAGTTCGGGATATTGAGCCAGATAGAATAGAGAACCCACGCTTCCACCCGAGACGGAAGATATAATGCCAATTGAGCGTGAGAACTTGCCGTCTGTAGAATCCTCGAGTCCACGCAATACTTCTGTGGTCCAGCCAGAAGCCTGGATGCCGCCGCCAGCCGCCGTGACAATGACAAAAGTCCTATTGGCAGGGCTGTTTTCAGTTGCGATCGCGTCCTGACGCAGTTTCCAGCCTTCAATTACTTCCATGAGATTGAGGGGCGCTGCGAGAAAGCCAATCGAATCGGATTTGCTATGGTCCTTTGGCAAGGATGGAGCCACTTCAAACTCATGGTGCGGCGCAAGAAAACTGACCGCAAAACCTGCGAGTCCCAGGACCAGGAGCGTTGGGATGCGAAGTCGATCAAAGAAAAAGGAAATTGCTGGTAGCGTGCCAGTCAAGATCATTAGCAGGCCAAGGGCGAAAATTAGGGTTCCAAAGTTAGCACCGTCTTCCGGGTAGTCCGCCGTACTCCTAGCACGGAAAAACTCGTATATGTAGATGCCCAATAGAATGTTTGTCATCAAAAGTAACGAGAAGTGTCCCGGTGCAAGAACGAGCTTCGTGGGGGGAGTTTCATCACCGTTGGTTCCAGCACCAGTTGAAACCGGTCTTTCTTCGATATAGCCCTGCGTTAGTCCCAGGCGTTTGCAGAACCGAGCAATCGGTTCCACTACCATCAGCGGCAATTTGACTGGTTTGGAATTAGTTCCGCTTCCGCTGTTGGTTGGCGAGTTCTTTCGAAGAAGTTTCCCTATCCAATTGAAATTCAATGGAAGAATACGGGCGTCAAATAGGTCGGGCGTTACGAGCCACAGAATGATATGGTAAGTCAAACAAAGTGCAGCCCATGCGAATGCGATGCCCAAGATTAACTGTGCAAGTTGCGTCCCTTGTTGTTGCGTTTCGTGGAGGGTATGCAAGTAGCAGGCCACGGGTAGAGGAAGCCCAAATATCCAGATACTGATGCCACGAAGAAAGTGGACTCTCTTGGACGGTTCTTGCCAGAATCGATCGACTTCGGGATCATCGAAACGCGCTGCCGCATTGCAAAGGGTGACGCGAAAAGTAGTAATCACGAATGCTGCGGTAACCATCGACATGATCGAGGTCGAAAACATCCGCCAAGAGTCGTCTGGCATGGAGTAAACCGCTTGCACGGCGCTGATTGGCAACAGTGCTAATAGCGGAAGCACAATTCCCAGGGTTAGAAGCAAAAGGCCAGCGAGCAAGCTATAACGCGTATACACGATGACGCGTGCGAGGGCTAACAAGTAGCGAACCCAGGTCTGTTTGGGTTCTGAGTCGTTTTTATAGCCATTTTCTGGATTTGTATTCATTAGATTTCAGCCTAAACCACGTTTCGGCAATGGGAATCCAAGTGGATTATACAACCGATTTACGGAGCAAGTTAGTGACGCGGTGCTCGGGCAGCGAACAACAGTATACACGAAACCACAAAGGGTAGTAATGTAGCATCTGCTTGCCCTGTTTTTGACCAGCGGGAGTTGTCCCAGACTTCTCACATAACTCGTTTACCGGCGCTTACCGGCGCTTACCGGCAAGTCGCAAGCGACTCCCCGAAATAAAATTGAGCATAGAACTCTGCATGGTGAAGCGGTTCTCTAAGAGGGTGCATATCTTCCTGTTCGCAATGATGCGCGAGAGACGCAATGCTAACCCCGGTACTTCCAGTTTCAGTAAAGACGCCCACAGGGTATACAGTTGAATCATGGATACGCGATTGACAAAACTCATCGACGACTACATTCAAGCAGTGGAGGATTGCGTACAACTGCTTTTCGAAGCTGGCGCTCAGACTCCAACGAAAGACTATGATTGGCCGCCGGAAGGATTCCCGCGATCAGGATTTCTAAGCGATGGGAGGGAGTATCGGTGCCACGGAGTCGGGTGTTCCGTCAGATCACGAAAAGGACGGACCATTGATTTCCGAATCCCGATTAAGGACATTTCTTGGCAAAAACCCTGGGAATTTAAGATTCTGCTCTCATCAAGAAATGTCTGAAGGTTTCGAACAAGCTAAGCCGGAGTTGGTTTTTTCGGGCTACATTTTGTACTATTTGCCGAATTGATTTCGCCAGTCAGCTACATGTTATAGGGCACATCAAAGTTTCAATTTAAGAGCTTTAGCCCTCCCCTTGTTATCGCACGACCCGGGTCGGGAATAACAAATAACCGCAATAGGGCAAACCTGACTTTCAACTTGAGGCAAGAATGAATCCTTACGAATCTCCTGAATCCGAAGAATGCGATAGCAACAAGCCTGCATCAGACGCCGAACCGCGCCGGATACGATGGCGGCTTATTCCTGCTGTCATATCTTGGCTAATTGGCGGTCTAGGTTTAGCTGCTTTGCCGTTTGGAATCGCGAACAATTTGGACACATTTTCCTTTAGCACAGACCAAGCCATAGTTTGGATTCTACTCGACGTTCTATTTCTCTTGACACCCGTGCTATTCTGCGGTGTTTGTATTTGCTATGTTGCTGCCGGATTTCGCTGGATGAACCGTCGGTGGATTTCAGCCATCGTACTGACGCTAGTTCCCTACCTCAGCATGCTTGCCTTTGTGGCCGGCGTCGATTGGTTGCGTGAATTCGCACTTAACTCAATTTAGGTAGAAGCCCTATGGATCTGAGGCCTAGATTGGGCGTTTATCGACTTTTACTTAGGCGCGACCGTAGACGCTGAGCCTCGGCAAGCGAAGTGGCGATATTTTCGAGCTCAAGCTACGCGAAGCTGTAAAGGAGCATGGTGGCGTCAGGTACCGTGGCGAAGCTGGCAAAGTTCGGTTTGTGGTTGGTAGACTCAAAAACAAATCGCCGTTCCAGGTGACGGTAGCTATTTGTTCGGTGAGGAGAGATGCTTGAACTCGATGATCCTCGGCCTACACCTGAGTATCTGCTTGATCCTTTCAAAAAAGGCATCAAAGCAGGGCAGCAGATCTAGAAGAAGCTCTTGTTTGTAAAAAACACGACTACAACCGTATGATAGAACTGCTCGGGATGTGTGCAGCTTTCGCGCAGCCCTCGGACATTTCGCAAATTGTTGTGACGATGAAAGATCGCAGTTTCGACTGCCCTGAATGTGAGGAAACGATTGATCCGCTTCGGTTTTGTATCTATTGAAACCTGCATATCGAACCCGAGAAGAGTCACTTGCGGCCACACCGTTTCGCGGGTAGCTTAGGTGCAAGGGATTGGAAGCGCGGGCAACACTCTGAGTCGAGTTCTGGCTATTGCAGTTGTGTGCGGAATCCGTTTCGCCAGTGTTTTAATTGGCAGCTTTGGACCTAATAAGTGATTTCCTCCGTCCATATTTGAGTACACAATGAACAAAAACTCCCATAAATGTCTTATCCTGCTTGGCTTGTTCCTTCTCGGATGTGGCGCTCCCGCAAAGCCTATCGCCAAGGACGAAACATCCGATCAAAAAGAGGAGCTCCCTTTCCAAGGCGACGCTGCCGAGCAAGACACTGATGCGGACGAGCAAGACACTGATGCGGTCGAGCATGGCGCGGATGCGGACAATCAAGTCGACAAATCGTCGACAGAAGAGGTGTTGCAGTGCGGGGATTTCACGATTGTGAATGGAACTTACCTCTTCAGTTTTGTCGTTGACAAGCTAACACAGGGTGCAATGGTAGACCTCGAAATAATCGAAGGCGGATTCGTTCTGTCGGGTGGTAAACTCGATCCGCTGACATGGGAGGTAGAGGACGAATCTGCTTCGTTCGCAATTGAGAACGATGCGAACGTCATGTCGGGCAGCGGCAAAGTGACCAGCAACAACTCTATCGAAGGCACAATGAAGCAAGGCCCCATCGAAGGCACATTCACCTTGCAACTGCAATCAACAGATCGTCTATTCAAAAACTAGGAAATAGGCGAACTGCTGTTGAGTATGCGTTTGTGGAGGGTCGCCTGCGGATTGCCGATTGTCGACCTAGTGTTGCGTTGTTGAGCGGGCAAAAGTGGGCACCCAATTGCAAGCGGGTGCTACTTGGGGAAAGCAACGATTCAGGACAACTGTGCTGCTATGGCTTAGGTTTCGTCTTTCAAGACTAGCACGCGATCGTTAATGGAATCATCGATTCCGTCGGATCCCGGTGCGAGCGACAGACGGTGAACTTCGGCTGCGATGTCCTCGACTAATTCCACGTCGAGGTCTCCGGTTAACTCAAGTCGGTCAGCGCGATCAAGCTGCTCGTAGGTGACGACCAGATCCAAAAAGCCGATCGCATTGTTGCTGAATGCGTTGTCGACGCCGAACACTGTTAAATCTTGTCCGTCGTAGCGAACCGTAGAAGGGGGAGCCACAATCAGAGCGGAAGCTGTATCGTGCCCGCCCATGTGTGCTTCGCCAACAACGCGATTGAACTGCTTGACTGTATTGCTGAATGGCAACCCCGTTGCCGGATCGATACCAGACATTTCAGCTTCGGAGTCTAGTAGTGAGAAGTGGTCGTCGCCGGTCGTGTCGTAGAGGTATGCAACGTCTTCGACGGTTTGCGCAGATGCGATCACAGTGCTAAAGCCATAGCCTGCGAGGCCAAAGTTCTCATTTTCCAATTCCCATTTGTCTGCCCAACCTCGGAAGGTGTTGGCGCTTTCGCCGCCGGCAACCTGAGCAACATCGTCACCAGACTGAGAATAGGCTTTGATTCGTTGGAAGTTGCTTGCTTGAACCGTTTGCGAATCATTGGTGACGGTCGCAGAATTTGCATTGAATGTGAAGGTGTCATCGGCGATCGAGTCGTACATGGCGGCAATATCCAAGCCACCATCGCCTGCGCTGACTTGTAGATCTTCAAAGCCATCGGTAACGATCGTTGTGCGGTCTACTAAGTATGTTGCCGACTGCACTTTGGAATACAAGCTATCGTTGCCTTCGCTACCTTCTAGAATCGCTGAGTCTGCTCCGCCTCCGCCAGCTCGTGCATTGACATATCGGAAGTCGCCAACAGAAACTTGGGTCGTCGGAGTCGTAAAGACGGCTTGATTTTGGCCGGCCCGCAAGCTCTCGTCACTGTCCTCGCCACCAATAAAGTAGGCTCGGTCTGCGGCATTGTTTGCTGTGACATCTACCGATTCGAATTTCTCCAGTTTGATGTAATAGTTATCATCATACATCCGTAGCGTTTCAGGCTCGGCGACTACATTGTCACGCAACTCTGAACCGGTCAATTCGGCCGTGTCGTTGCCTCGGGAACGCGAATAGCCATACAGTCGTTTGATGCCAGCGATTTCGTGGGAGTACCCATCACCGCTCCAGGTGGCAATGTATGGCGAGGCAACTAAGTGGTCGTCGCCTGAGGTATCATAAAGTCGAGCAATGTCGTCGCCTGCAGAGGATTCAACGCTGATTCCATCCATCCCGTGAACGATGACTTGAATCCAAGACGAATTGACGTTTGCGAAGGCACCGCCGACTTGAATTTCTTCAAAGTCGTTCGAACCCGTTATGGAGGCGGTGTCGTTTCCTGAAATGCCAAGAACGTGTACCGCGACATTATCGCTACGATCAACCTCAAAGGTCTGATCGTTGAGTGAGATGACTGCAGAGTCTTCGCCAATCACGACGTTCAAGTGATCGTCACCTTGACCTCCGACTAAGAATGCTTGGTTATCGTAGTTGCTTAAGAAGTCACCTTCGATCCTGGTTTCATACTCCAAACGCAGGTCATATCCTTGCCAGTTTTCACCGGATTGAATCGTGATGTTTTGAATCCTATCTTCGTCAGCGATTCCATTTCCAACGTTCTCGCCAGAGCTTCCTTCTGCCAACGCACCGACTTGAGATTCAACGACGCGTAATCCTTCTGCTTCTCCAAAGATGATCTCGTATGTTCCAGGTCGCAAGGCGGCGAATTCATAGCCTCCCGATTCATCGGTGAGTGTTTCTAAGTGAATGGGTTCGCCGAGCACATCGCTCCCAACAAGTTCAACGCGTACGTTCTGTAGGAGTTTATCACTGTCGGATAGTTCACGATCGTTATCGAGGTCGATGGAGATTTGCCCTGAGAGTTTGCCTTCGGCGATCTCCGAGAAGTCTATTCCTTCGACTGGATTGGCTGTCTGAACGACTATGTTGTCGACTTGATCATTGATCCACGATTGCCCCACATGAGAAACGTTTTCGACCCAATCTGCGTATCCCGCGGGTTGAGTCTCAACAACGCTGTAGGTGCCGGGCATTACAGACTCAAAGATAAAGTTTCCGTCGGCATCCGTTGTTGTTGCTAGGTTATGCAAATTGCCGAAGCCGTCTTCGCCTCGTAGCAAGATTTCGACTCCTGCAATGCCTGGCTCTTCGTCATTCCTCGCAAGATTCGCATCGGAGTCGTCGTAAACACTTCCCGAAACGCTGGTTGCTGGCGACTCGGTGAAGACGTAGCCGGGAGCGACCGTGTTGCTTCCCTGCGGAATAACGATCGAGTGAATTCGATCTTGCTCAGCCACTCCGCCGAATTCACCGGTTAACTCGACGGAATCCTGAAAATGCATCGGCTGTTCTGGCTGGAACAGTTCATAAGTGCCTGGAGGTAGGCCAGTAAATTGGTAATCGCCGTATTCGTCCGTGACTGTTGAGTCTTCGATAATGTTGCCGAAAGCGTCAGTTCCCGTGAGCGAGATGCGAATATCAGCTAAGCCTTGATCTTCGCGGCCAATTCGTTGGTCCATGTTGTTATCCATGATCACGCTTCCGCGCAGGCCAGCTGAACTCACGCTGGAATCCCACAGGAACTCGTCCGAGTAGGATCTGCTTCCAACTCCGGAGATGCTGGAGTATTCGGTCACTCCGGCAAATCCGAGTCGCGTCCCTGGTGGAATATCACGACTGACCAAGAGTCGCATTGATATCTCAATTGACTGGCCTTCCTGGATACCATCGAGTGAGTAGTCGAACAATAGGTCGTCATCCGAGTTTCCAGACACGATTTCACCAGCAGAAGTAGAAATCGAATCGGGAACTATCGTCAGTCCATCTGTGGGAAGCCCCGAGATGCGAATGTTTTGGGCTGGGTGTCCGAGTTGAGTGTTGTGGGACAACTGCATGCTAACTGCGACTTCCTCACCTGCATTCACAACCGATACAGGTTCAATGAAGAAGTCGAGGCTGGGCTCGACGATAAAGGCGGGCATACTATGCTCAGACAGTGTCGCGCCGAAGCGAACTTCCGAATGAAGGTTCGCAACGTCTCCTTGGGTATTGACCGTTTCGTTGGCAACTATGGCGGTAACCGCAAGCTTGATCTGTGAATCTTCAGAGGCCTCGGAGAGCCCTGTGTTTGTCGCCATTCCAAAATCCATTTGGAGGCGATCCATTAGGTTGCCATCAGCGTTTAGGTCAGATAAGGCGCCGAGCTGTTGTTCTAGTTCTAGGTTGGATCCAATGTGGGAAACTTCAAAAGACTGGATCTCAAGGACTTCGTCAGCAAAGGGCGCGGTAAGATCCAGCTCAAGAAGGCTTTGTCCTTTGGGTAGGTCGATTGTGATTTCAATCGTTGCTCTTTCGCCGATTGAGAGTCTGTCTTCGGCCGTTGCATCCAGAGAACTATCTACTATTTGCATCGAGACTTCGGGCTTGGGCAGCTCAAGTTCCTCGGTGTGTTGTTTTTCTGATTCCCTAGGCGTTGTCAGTTCATTGTATGGGCTAACTTGGACTTCGCTTTCATCCATGCTATCCCAATTGAGGTTGGTAGCTGCGAGTGGTTGTTCGGCAACTTCAAAATCTCTTTCCAACTCGAACGAGAGAACTGCTGCCTGGTCGAGCCCTAGTTTGCTTACTGCTCCGAAGATCACATCACCTTCGACACGGAAGCTTGCTCCTTCGACGCCACTGAGTCCAACCGTGTTGGGATCCAGCACCCAACCAGCGGGCACAACTTCTTGAAAGTTCACGTTGTGCGCCGTAACCGAGCCGGAATCGTGGCCGATCGCTAACGCGACTTTCATACGTCGGCCATCTTGGGCCGCCATAGCTTCGGTACTGCGTCTTACAAGAAGATTGGGTTCAACGACCTCTAATTGCGCGGGACGCGCAACGTGGGATCCACTTTCATGAATGAAGGCGGCTAGCGGAAAGTGCATAGATCCCGAAGCATTCATCGCATCGTTAGTAACGGTTGCGCTGTATTGCAGTTCTATCAATTCAGCGCTAGCATGATCCCGGTCGGAATTCTCTACATCCCCGATATCAAGGAGGATAAATCGCCCTTGATTTTCAGCCATATCGTCTAATCCTTCGACGCGAGCACTTTCAAGGATTTCTTCGGCAGTGCGCGACAATTGGATCGATTCGTCGACCGAGAGTCCAATCAATTCCTGCAATGCCAATCCGCGTGGTAGCTCAATACGAAGTTGAGTCGATTTGCCCATGCCCTCGGGCAATTGGACCTGAGATCGAAATGTTGCCGTCTCACCGACAGTTAGGCGTGCGGAAGCTTCAGCATCTTCGGCTGCTTCGACGCTGTGTGATACTTCGGGCATTGCCAAGGAGACTTGGATGGAGTCCTTCACGGGGATTCCATCGATTAAATTGGCTCCGCCCTCGACGGCTGAAACGGAGAGGAGTTCTGCTTCGCTTTGAGATTGCAAGCCAAATTCGGCGTCACTGGAAACTTCGAGATCGTAGCTGAGCACCACGACGTTTTCACCTTCACTCGAGTTGACTCCAGATACAACGTCCTGCAACGTGATGCCCACGGTAAAGAGAGCTTCGGCGCCGCTGGCAGCGTCGAATTCAATAGGGCTGCCGTTCCCATTGGTGATGGCAAGGTTCAATCCTGATTCAGGTATTGCAAAACCAGCGGGGATCGAATCGCGAATGACGAGTTCACTTGAGGAACCGTGTCCGACATTCCGCGCAATGACGCCTATTCGTATATGATCACCCGCGTCGAGATTCTGGATATCTTGCCTGACGCGTAGTGTTTCGAAGTTTTCATTGCTGAGTACACCCGAAAGAGTCTCGGCTTGGCCAGGTGAGCTAAAAGAAACGCTATCGTCCTGCTCGGCTTCGGCATCCAGCAAAGAATCTTCCGCCAATTCTCCGGATTGAAGGCTACCGAAGATTCCTTTGATCAGTTCCAAGTTGGGTGTTGCCAATCGGAAATCAGAGAGAGCATCCGAAAGCGGCGAGTCTTCGAGAGTTGATTCCAGGGGAGATACAAATTCAGATAAATCGCTCTGCAAGCTGTCTGCAACTTGAAGCGTAACAAGCAGTTCCAGGTTCTGGGGTCTGACCAAGTCGTCCGGTGCATCTTCCAGTCTAATTTCGAAGTTGCCTAGCGATTCCTCAACCGTTGCCGTGGGTAAACTTGCTCGATAGGTATTGTTGGGGCCAAATGAGAATGATCCGCTTTCATGAGTGAGGGTATCTTGAAAGTCTAGCGAATCTAGTTCGAGCAATCCTGGGATACTCGATCGGAATGTTGTTGCATGGGAGCCGTCGACGGGCGTGTCCGATTGAAGACGGAAAGTAACTTGATCGCCCGCTTGCAAGAGTTTATCGCGAAGTCCCGAGTCTTCTCCATTAATTGCAACGATTTGCGCGGAAAAAGAGGACTCGAGTTCCGCAGAGGCTTCACCCTCTGCGATAGGCATAACAAGTTGTGAGTTGTCGAAGCCCTGTGGATAACTCTGCGTGTAGCTTTGCGTATAAATTTCAGCCGCTGATTGACTGTCGACCATGCTCGCGTCTTGCGAACAGTAACTGGAGATATCGAAGCTCGCCACGTCGGCTGCCATCATTGCTCGCGAATCAAGCGACTCGAGATTCAAAGTGCGAGGTTTGCGTTGCTTTTTGCCTGTTCTTTTGGCCATCTTCTTCCTTTCGCGGCTGGACAATCTCTGCCAGTCGGGCGGGCAGGAAAGGGGATTGTTCGCTGAATCGCGTTGCAAGAAGCTAGCTCAGGTCCGGCAGCGTGGCATGGAAAAGTCGTGCGCAATGAGGGCTGTTGGCAAAATGCGTGTTTGTAAATCACGCGTAAAAAAAGATTTCTGCGTGTTATCCACGGGAATGGCGTAAAATCCGCAATCCGCCCCCGCACGGCTACTATTCCGATATTGACATGGATCGCAGATCGGGAGGCCGCGTTAGAAGACAATCGAAAGATGAGGCGGCTAGAGCCTGAGTTCCAGGAGAACTTCACGCGTTCAGTGAGTAGGGGCGAATCGTGTCGCGATAGCCATGTCGGCGGCCGGGGAGAGTGCACTCACTCTGTTGGCTCTGCCCCGTTTTCCTCAGCGAGTGCGCTTGTCATCTTGAGCGAATCGAAGAATTTCTTGCAGTCGGCCTTACACTTCTCGTTGTTTTTCTCGACGTATTCAGCGGATGCATCGACTTGCATCAGCAGCATTCCGTCGGAGACCAGGATTCCTTTGATCCAGGCATAGCCAGCGGGATAATCCGCGCCCTCTGGGTACTCATATTCCTGCAAATAACCTGGTTTCCTGTCGATGGAGATTGCGTCGAATTTGATCTGCTTAGCGCCCGCTCTTGCTTCCAACCCACTTGCGGCAGCTTTTTCAAGAACTGCTTCCTGCGTTGATGCCGCTTGTTCTACGAATCCTTTAGGGTAATCCGTCATCGTCACCTGGAATACCTGTTCGCCTTTGTCTATGGATTCGATGCAGATTTCAATCGGGCCGAGCGGATGTTCAGCCCTAAACTTCTGCTGGATTGGTTCGCCCGGCGCCTGGTATTCGCAATTATTCTGGGCCGATGCGTAGAGTTTCCAAGTTTCGGATGGTTCCGACGCCGTTTGGGAATTCGTCGTGTTGCCCGAGTTCGTACATCCCGTTATCAACGACACAAAGCAGCAAAAAAATGCTGACGCTACGGTACCAACATTTTTCATTCCATTTCCTTTCAACGCGCGGCAAGCCGTCACAATCCATCTGCATTCTAGCAGAGATCGGGCGAAAGGTGCATCGTCGAATGGTGTCCATCGCGTCCGTTATTGACCTACGAATTTCATGGATTGCCATGCGTACCAATTTGGATAGGCGTAAACCCAATGGGCCGTGGGTACGGGGCCTTGACCTCGGTAGTCTTCGAATTCTCCCATGCTGCCAGCAGCATGGAAATATCCGCTGGTTGCAAGATCCTCGGGTGCACGGAACTTCATTAGAAGCTGGCGATATCGACCGTTTAGCGATGCAAGTTTCAACATTTGCTTTTCACTATCAACGCTGTAGACATTTTCACGCGGCAGTCGGATAGCCAGAATTCCTTTCTGACTAAATTGCGTCACTTGGACACGCTCGTCGCTTCCACCTCCAGGAGGTTTCGAATCCAGCATCCAGCACATGCCTGGCCCGTAGCTGGCGTTGTACGTAATCTTGAAGTTTCCTCGGTCGGATGGAACCAGTTGTTGAGAACCGCGGTACGCAAAGACTCGCTTGAAAGCCCCTCCCGATTTCAGGTGGGACTTAATCTCCGGCGCAATCTCAAGCTCGAAATGTTCTGCAAGCTTCAAATACTCTTCGGCCTCCAGCGTTATTGCATAGGTGTTGAAAGTTTCGACAGCGTTATTAATGTTGGGCCTAAAGTTGGAACTAAAACGCCGCAGGGCATTCAAATTGTTGACGACTTGTTGCTGGAATTGCGCGTTGTTGTCTTGCCGCGATCGAAGCCACCATTGGCTTAATTGCAGGTTAAGTGCATGTACTTGCTCTTCATCCCAAGCCATGCTTGGCAGAAAAAGCGGGCCTCCTCGCCAGGGGGGGTGCTCGGCGTTGAAGCGATACTTCAACCGCTTCAAGACTGCTTTCAGCACTTCTTTTTGGTTAGTCTTGCCCGCAAGAAGGCCGGCGGCCATTCGCCGATGGTGGGTGCCCCCTGCCGTGAAAGAAACTTTGACTAACTCATAAACCGACAGGCCGCTTAGGATGCCCATTATTGGCTGCTGCATCACGCCCGGCGCGTTTTCTTGCAAGCGAAATAGTTCTTCTGAATGGGCGTCAGAATCGTTGGCAAGAATCTCTTTAAGCTTCAGTTCAAGGGGACGCCCCATGTCATTGTGCGCGTAACGAATATTGGGCATGATCGATGTCAGCTCTTCGAAACTCTCCGCGCGCTTGATTCTTGCAGCTTGAAGCCAGGCATGCTCAAGCTCTCGGGATTTGGTAGAAGGTTGTCTTGCCAATAGTAGCGTGATTGCGGACTCTGCCTCGGGCGTTGATCTTTCGCTGAGCGCGACGATGGCCTGGCCCCTTGCCACCAAAGATTCTCCTTCGAGGACGGCGGCTTTGAGCGAAGCGACGCTCATTTCCTCGAGCGCCCCGCTGTGTTTATGGTCAGCAGTCGTGTTCCGAGCATTGCTTTTTGATTCGTTATCGACTCCGTCGGCTTTGCGGTCTTTGCCGCGATTGCCGGAGTAGCGAAAGTCAGATTGTGTCGACGAATTATCGGACTGTGCGTGGGCGAACTGAGTGAGCAGACTGCCACAGCCAGCGACTATCAGCAGGCCTGCAACAACAGAGGAAGTCTTGGAGAATTTCTTGGAGCGCAGCAAGCCTACGAAGCTGACGATGCAGCCTAGTGCAAGCAGCAGGGCGCCAAGCTTGAGACGCAATTTGGAAGGCAAAGCATGGATGCTGGAAAGGTCCTTGAGGTAAAGCTTTGAGTTTTGTTGCGGTTGGAATTTCGGCCTTTGAGTCTTGGCGTCATAAAGAATTGAATCGTTGAGTCGTCGAGACATCTTGAAGTCAACAAAGGTCAGGTTTCTGTTGGCCAATATTTCGCGAGGAAAATCACCGTCGAGGACGGTGAGCGTCATTTCGGCCAGTTCCTGCAGCGCTAATTCGTGCTCGTCCGATTTTTGCTCCAGGATAGCCCGCCGATGAAGTTCATCTATTTCCTTGCCTCGTATGCCGAGCCGTTCTGACACAGCTAGAAGTTGTTTCTCAAGTTCTTCCTCTTCGAGAGACAGCGTATTGGAGGCGGCGGCGATCAGGTCACTTTTGAACAGTGTTAGTGCGGCTTGCATCTTGGCTCGCTGGTCGCGTTGAACTTTAAGCACGTTCTTTTGCTGCGGTCGAATGTTGCCCGGTTCGCCACCGATGATTCGCAAGGGAAGGGGATTGGTCAAATTGCGGAGCAATTCGGTTCCAGGCACTTGGCGAGCGACCAAATCGTTTTCAAAGCCGCGGAATTTGACGGGTTTGTCAGAGAGAATGTATACCACATTGTTCAAGTCGCCTTCGTTGTAGGTTGAGAGACGCATTGGCACAACGGGCTCGTCGACTCGGAATCGAAAGCCCATAGCCTGCACCTTGCCGTCGAAAGTGGCACCTTTCGGCAAGCGTTCGTTGACAGATCGTTGGCCTGGTTTGGGATCAACAAGGCTTTTCTGGCCAACCCGGGCCTTTACTGCGACGAAACACCAACCTTCATCCACATAATCTTAGCATACCGCGTCCATGCCCTTTGGGTATCGGTAGCCGTTTTCCGTCATCCAACGCTCGAGAGCCCTGCTACTGCCAGCTTGGAGGACCGCCACATCGTACATGCCGACCGCTTCTTCTTTGAGGACTCGCGTTTCTTTGGCCAGCAGCTCGATCGCAGGGGCAGCTTCCGACCTACTCGCAACGGAACCTCCCATTCCACCGCCGCCAAATCCAAACATTGGCGTGGGACGCAAATCGATAACGACTTCAGGTGGATCAATGGCGTTGCGAATATGATCGAAGGTGTCGTCAGCAACTTTGCGAAGGGCAGGAGGCGTTGGGAATGGAATGAGCATTCCAAACTCCTCGACAGTTCCTTCGAAAGCAGGGTGAATGGCAATCGTTTCGATTCCATTCTTGTAAAACACGTACGTCTGCTGCAAGCCAGTGCGTTTGATTCCCGGATCACCTTCGGCGATATAAATCGGGGGAACCATGCCGCAGGGATCGGCGAAAGTCGTGTTGAAAATGCCAAGGGCGAGCGCGAAGCAAACGATGATCGTCTTGCATCGTTGAACCGAATTACTACGCATTGGTAAAGTTCCTTTCTGGTGATCCGCGGGGCTGATGAGTTAGGTCTGATTGAATTTAAGGCGGCTTGAATCTAAGGCTTGCTATAGGGAAGGCGATTTATTGGTTTATTCCTTAGGAGTCTTCATTGCGATCTTTTGCAAAGCTTACTCTGGCCTGCACCTTGGCTTTTCCCGCCAGATTTCCATCGCTCAACCAGATTTCGTCGAGTGTTTTCCAGTCGTCGTCAATTCGGTGAACCATGAACCACGGTCCTGCAACAGAGTGCTTGCCTTCCAGTCACAAACGTTGCCAAATATGCCGCAGTCCGACACGCTTGAGAGTGCCGCTGGTGAGGGCAGGTTGAATTCCTTGAGTGTTCATCACAAACTCTTGGCGAACGTGTTGCGGAACTGTTGTGGGAGGGAGCGCAAGGCGTGAAACACCGAACTCGTCAACAACACGGATTTCCAGCACCAGCTGATCTTTGGCAAGTTCCTGTTGCAAGAATGCTCGATGTGAGGATTTTTCTCCGGGAATCGTCTTTAAAAATTTCTTGGTCTGCGGACCATAGAAAATCAATTCGTCTAAGACTTGCGAATCTAGAGAGGGCGACTGCCGGAGGTATTCTTCCCAGAGCTGGTGGAAGTGAGCCTCCTTGAACTCTGGCGTTGGATGCCGACTGACGGCACAGCCCGATGCACAGACCTGCGTGCCGTGGGGATGGCTGGTTGCTCGAGCAGCGGAAGATTCCACCGACTCCTGCGGCCAGCCGTTACTGGCCGTCGAGCTGCCAGCAAAAATGGGTTCGATCAATCCTGATTCATCGATGGCAACGATCTCGGAAGCGATCTCGCCGGGCACGAACATTGACGGTGGGCATACGTTCAAGTCTTGTGCTGGATCATGGCAGCCAGGGACCAATCCGAACAAGAAAACCTGGACGGCGATAGTGCCGCGCAAGAGGAAAGACAGATTCCTTGCCATGCCCGACTGGTGCGCCTGATTTTTGCCCGTTTGGCTGCGTTTCATTGTCCGATCCTGTCATTTTCATTCCAGATCCCGGTTACCGAAACGCTAGTGTTTGGGATCTATTAGGGACATTTTTCGCAGAATAGCAACCAATCGAAAATTGCAGCGTGCTCGATCCACTGGGCTAGGGATGAGCGAGGACGCACACAAAATCCGAGAATGCTGCTAGAGCAAGGAGCAGGCAAGAATGCTCGTAGGAAAGAGGGCGCCCAATGACTATGCGGCTTCGGCACGGTCGCTAGCAATGCCTGCTAGCAAACTACCACCGAAGTTTGTACCCAGATTTTGATGTAGTTGCATTTGCTGCATCAGCCACTGATGCGAACCGCATTCTTCCGGCCCGAGCATCAAATAGCAACAATCGCAGAGTCGAGCAGCGTTGTGACTAGCCTTGGAATCGATGGCGCCAAGGTCTAATACGATGAAAGGAAATGCGTCCTTCCATTCCGGTAGCCACTGCTGAACGCGTTCATCCCTGCGCCCAAGATCCTTTCTGGCATAGATCTCGACAGAAACTTCGGACCAATCTCCAAGCGGTGAACGCTGGGCGACTGGGATTCTATTTTGCGGTTCTTGCTCGAACTCGGTCTGCTGTTTGAGTTGGATACACAAAATTCGCTTTTGCAGCGAATGGTCTCCCTCGTTCAAGCGACGGGTCAAATTCTGCGAAAGGGTGTTTAGGATTTGGTGAATGGCCCGAGGATTGTTCGGCCAGCGCGATGCGTTCAGGATTCCGATTGTCATTGAATCGGAGGCTAGGACTTGGGTCACAAGATCTGAGGTCCAGCAGTCGTTGTCCGCAGCCGTTTGTTCTGTCACATTTGACATTTCAGGCTCTCTAATTCCAGCACTGTGTGGGGCAAAGTTGGTTACGCAAAGTGGCGGAATCGTGATTACTTGCGCAGTTTTGCAAACAGCTGAGAGTAGGAGCGATGCTTGGCCAAGTTGACGGTTGTGGCTGTTTCTTGTGTCGCAGAATCGGGCTGGGTTACTTCTTCTTCAATGATCAGCATGTCACGATCATCATCGTAGTTGGCATCGCGATCGCTAAACATTTCATTGGATAGTGGGCTATGCGATGGGTTCTCCTGCACTGGATCCAGGGCATTGGACTCTGGATGACTGGGAATGTTCTCAATGTGCTCGTTGCGAGATGGTTCGGTTGGAAGTTGCTCCTCGGAGAATCCAAGCTGTATACCGCTAAAGTTTAGCTGGGACACTAAGTCATTGATTTCTGTCTGTAAATTTTCTTCCCGTTCAACGTCGATGGCAACCACGTCAACAGACCAGTTTTCACACTCACTGTTCGTGACTTCATGTTCTGTTCCTGACGAACTCGGCGCATCTGTTTGCTCTTGCTCATTCTGGCTCGGGCTCTGGCTGTTCACTGCTATAGCTGGAGCCTGCCCAAATTCACCCTCGCCAGCTTCTTGAATGGAAGCCGCCTTGTAAGCGGATTCGGTCTCTTCTGACTCGGGTGCAAGTTCAGCATCACGGGAAGTGTCCTGGGCTTCAACAGCGAAGACTTGCTCTGTCGGATGCGTGAAAGAACTTTCGTCCCACTGCACTTGTTGGACTGCAAAGTCCGGTTGGCCTTGGAATTCGTCAGTATTAGAAAGGTTGGTTTTTGTGGTAGCGTCGTTCGCCGTAGTAGGCTCCCTAGTCTGCCCTTCCGATTTGCTGACCGAGATGGTTTCGGTTGGAACCGCAGATTCTTCTGCCGATTCTGTGACTTCATTCAATGCGGAACGAGTTTCATCTGTGTGGGGTGCTGTAGTTTCGTCGGCCAGTTGTTCCAGGCTGATTTCTTCTTCGAAGTCCGAGCCGAAGAGCTGGTTCGAGCTGGGCGTCACGGCTTCCGAAACTGAATGCGATTCGGCGGAGGGTTCGGAGTGATTATGTTCCGCTATAGATTGCGAATCTTCTTCTGAAGAATCGAACGTGGGATGCGGTTCGTTCTGTTCGGCAGTTGAACCTAGGTGACCTTCGGTGGACTCGGAGAATATTTCGATGCTCGCTACCGCATCATTTTGTGTCCCATTCTCGTCCCACATTCCCATTGCTTGAAATTCCGACTGCTCCTCTTCGAAAGCGATTAGCTGTTCATCTGTCGGTCGAGCTGCAAAGAAACTATCCGTTGGTAGGATTCTGGTTTCGGTCGCCTCCGCAACAGTCTGAATCGGATGCGTTGCGTCTTCGGCATCGATATCGTCAACGTTTTGCGGATTTTCTGATTCCGTTTGGGGGATGTCAGCTGATGGCTGTTCGTCTTCAGTGGTATCCAAAGCAGCTTGAATACTGGCAGGCAATTCACCTTCTTCAGGGGGATTGAAGGCGGCGAAGAAATTCGGCCCGTCCTCGGTAAGTTCTTCGTCCTCAGTTTGCGCACCCTCATTACCTTGGTGCGATGCGTCAATAACGTGCGCCTCTTCTGCAGTTTCGCTTGAGGTGGCATCTTGGATGTCGTCGTCATGCGGATACTCGAACGGCGCCTGGGCAATATCCAAGCTGCAGCTTAGCTCGTAGCCGCTCACCGATTGCTCTGGAGTACCCAAATCGATTCCTATGAGTTCTTCGTAGTTTTCTTGCTGTCCTTCCGCTACATGTTGCTGCGTATCAATCGTCTTGGGCGTCAACTGCTCGAGGTCTTCAGCCTTAGTTTTGATCTCGTGCGTCGACTCCGACTGAGGCGCATGCGCTCCGCACTCCGAGGAGCACCCTGAGTCGCACGTTGCGCTGCCCTCCATTGGTGTCTCCGCTGTGGATTCGTCGGACGCTGCGGAAGCAGCTTTTTCTGTCACCTCGACACCTTTGTTTGCATCTGTGGATAACTCACCAAATTCGACATCGTAGGAAACACGCTGAGCATTGGCGATCTCGTCGGCCAAAGCCTGTAGATCTCCCAGTTCGTCCGTGTTTGAATAACTGGATTCTTCAGCACCGCTGGAAAGATGCTCCCCAGCCTGTGGCGGCGCGCTCGATCCGAAAATCGGGCTCGTCGATGTCGAGGATGAGAGGATTTCGGCAGCGTAATCGTCCTGGATCCGCTTCTCGGTCTCATTCAATGTTGTTTTCGATGCAACGCTTGCGGCGCTATCCGTCGTCTCATGTTCAGAATGCGGCGGTGCGGCGTGCACAGGTACGGATGGAGCTGGAGTGGTTGCTATGGCTTCGATGCGAAGAGCTGCATTGCGGGGATTCGGAACGGCCCAGGGTGCAGGCAACTGCTGCAGATCTGCCCAGGCTTCTTCAATAATCTGGCCGGTGATAGGAAAAGTATATTGGGTCATCGCCAGGATGATGGCTTGATCGACGATTTGATTCGCGATGCGAGGTACGCCTTCGGAACCGGCATAAACAGAAAGCAATGCATCGCTTGAGATGAACTGGTTTGGCTCGATATTCACGCATCGCAACTGATGTTCAACAAAGGCTTTGGTGTCACCCTCGGACATCGGCGAAAGATAGCATCGCGCGGCTAGCCGCTGGTTGAAGGACTCAAATTCGGGACTGGCAAAGGTTTCTTCCAGTTGCAAATTCCCAAGCAAGACGACTTGGGCGCGTGGCTGGTTGTTACGCGTGAAATTCGAAAGGGCGCTACTTAGGCGCGCTCGGCGTGGGGCCGACGGCTTCAGACGGCAGGGCGCCAATCCACTCCAGAACTGGCGCCATCATCAGCCCCATGTAGATCGCCGAAGCCACCACCAGCCCCACGCCGAGCGCGCCTAAGTAGCGCCCTAGCAATAGACCGCGCAAAGACAGCGGCGAAGACAGCACCATTTCTTGGAGCGAGGCATTTTGATCGCGCAGCACTGACTGGGAAATCAAC
>JBCCEO010000047.1:0-19577 GCA_039030255.1 Planctomycetota bacterium
CGCCAACTCGAATCTCTTCGATTGGTCGAGTTCGTGTCAGCGGAGAAGCAAAGGGACTCCGTGAATTGCTTCTGTTCTCAAGATCAGCAATGTCGCTTTTCGATTGATTTACCGACGTAAAAGCTAGCTCAGCTTCCGAGTTTGATTGGTTGCCCGTGCCCTCAGGCCAGAAAAGAAAGCAAGCTGCAAGCAGTAGCATCAGTCCAGATGCGAGCTTGAGAATACGTGGTACGAGTTCTGCAGGCTGTCGGCGGATTTCGCCGAAGTCGCCTCGCCGATCCGCTCTATTTGTCTTACCCGCGGCTGTAGTTTCAAGATTTGCTGTTCGGTTTGTGTTGCTGAGTTGGTTCATTGGAATGTTCCTTGTGGAGTGGATGGACGACAGAAAGGAGCAGAAGTTCGTTAGAGCCAAGCGAGATCCTGAGGTTCCTCCTCTTCATGCTCGTGTTTCTTCGCATCCATCCATCCGTGCGCCAATTCTTCCAGGCCCATCGGATCCCGTCCGATCAAGCCGTCAATCCAACTGTTCCCCGTGCACTCATGCTCCGAGTTGTCGTCAAAGAGGGCATCCTGAGAAACGTCATACGCCCGTTTCTTTCTTCGCCTCCGTTCCTCCCAATGTTCTCCAGTAGCCCAGCTCGCCAAACCACCGACAGCAAGTCCCAGTCCAACAGCTTGCTGCGTCGTTAGCTGTGGATAACGATCCGAGCTACCAAGACCAGCCAGCGCCACCGTAGCTTTTTCATCGATCTGCAATGGCACCCAAACCGGCGTTCCTGCAACAAAGCACTTGATGAATCTCGCACTTGCGAGATCTCCGAGCCCGTTGGCCAGACCTCCGTACAGAAGGGCCGTATTTATGCCCCCTTTGGAGTAGCCGTAAGCAAAGCCTCCTCCGGCGGAGAGAACGCCCGGAGTTGCAGATGCTACCCCGTAGAGCATCTTGTACCCGAGGACTGTTCCTTCACGCTGTAACGCTGCCCTGTACATAGCGCCAGCACCGCCAACAACATCACCTACGAATCCGCCGACTAGGAATCCTTCACCGAGAAAATCACCTCCGTGATAAGCGTCGTAGAGCCCTCCGGCCAATGCCGCAGACGTACCGATCAGCTCACCCGTTGGGTTTACAATCCCGTTAACTGCACCCAATACACCTGCGAATAGCATCGAGCCAATGCCAGAATTCGGATCGGAAGCAAGCGCCGACGTGATGCCTCGAATCGCACCTGCAGAAACGGCCGCTTTCATCGTAAATGGGACCGCAGAAAAGGCCGCTTCCATAAGAGCTATGCCTCCGTAAATGCTCGCGCCAATCGTTGCGACGGTCTGGGTCGTTTCGCTTGTATCTAGGAGAAAGTTGAAGCCTGTTGCGGAATCGACAGCCGCGTTGGCACTGTAGATAAGTTGGGCCAGAGGGTTGAGTTCGGGTTCACTTCCCCTAAAAGTGCCAAGTGACCGTGTTGGCGCATTCCCCATAAGCACATAACCATTAGCCCCACCATGATCGCTTATGGCTCGACCTGTTTGTGCCGAGTGGAAAGAGCCAGAGGGTAACAGGTAACCCATTAATTGGTCTTCGTAAACGAGTGATCTCCAAACCAATGGCGGTGCGTTCATTTGTGAACCAAGTCTTGCATTGGTGACATTAGTGGGAAGACCGTACTCATCGAAAGTGAAGTGTTGTACTCGAAGACCATCATCTCCAAGGTAAACATGGCTCCCACCGTGCCCCAAGATGTCGGGCAGTTGCCAAACGTGTCGCACAGTTGGCGGATGATTTGTTCTCCATGCTGGCTCGCCGGTTGCGAGTACATCACCGTTGGGAGAAACAAACCACACGCGCCCCTTACGTGTCTGGGGCGATTGTTGCCCTTTTTCGAGTTCAAGAACGAGAGTTGTTCCTTCGTAGACGCGTCGGACCCAGGTAAGATCTGCGTTATCAATATGTGCGCCATTAGACGGTGTGTCGTCTCGGCCATCCGCCACGCGTCGTCCTAGACCATCATAGATGAACTTTCTGTCTTGTTCGAACGCATGATGCGGCCCGCCTTCGCCACGTTTGATCTCAATTAGTTTCCCCGTTTCATCCCAGGTGTAAGAATTGTATCGGCTAGAAACTGGCGGCTCCGTGTCGGCGGGTAAACCCGCGTCTACGAAGTAATCACGAGTTAATCGACCTTCTAGGTCATAGACGAACACCAGTTCCTCATAGTCCGTCAGGACCGAATCGTACCTGCCTCGACTTGCGTCGAACTCCCGCATTTTTGTCAGGCGGTTAGGCCTTGAAAAGACAAAACCGCTACTTGTCCGATTCCCTTGCGCATCATAGGTCCTTGGGTTTTCCCAATTGCTTCCCGATTCTGCATCGTAGTCCGTGCCGGGCACTTGATAGTCGTTAGCCCAACTTATTTGGTAGATGAATCCATTCTCATCGTACAAGTTATGGCGAGTCTGCTCTTTCGTCTTCGAACCTGCCGGATCCTCCGCGAGGGAGTCGTTGTAGAGCGCGGATCGATGATCCCATTTTCGAGGTTTCGTACCTTGACTTTCGTCTCCAATGATTCCTTCGCCGTACCCGTAACGGGCAAGCTCACGGCTGACACCGTCTTTGTAATTGAAGTGTGTTAAGGTCTCCAGTTGCCCTTTCGCGTTGTATTCATAGCTGCTATCGACAACGAGGGTACTGTGCCAATCGTCCCACCGGTCAATTTTCTTGATCGCACCGGATGCAGCGTAGCGATACTCAATCGTATTCATGGCGACTTGTCCATCGATCGAGTCATCATTGAAGATTCGTGAGTTAAACGCTTCCTGCGTAATTCCTACTAGCCGGCCAAGGTCATCCCACTCGAAGTTCTTAGTGATAAGCGTCTTGGAATCCGGTGATTGCTTGACAACATCGAAAAGGTCGTCATGTTGCGACGGAGGCGTAAGCTTCTCAACTTTCCTCTCAAAAAGTCGGTTTGAAATGAAATCAGAAGTTATAGACGACGTGGTCAACAGTTCGTCATTGATCTTGACCGCTGTTCGCTCGTCTACTTGCCGCCCAAGACTGTCGTACTTGAAATAGACCAAAGATTCTACGTCTCGCTCCGGCTCTATTTTATGTATCCAATGGGGCAGGCCGTCACTGCGCACTTTCGTTATGACTTCGGTGTAAAATGCGGCGGTCGGCGAGATCCACGTCTGGACGGTCTCACCTGCTGCCGGATCGACTGTGGTCTTAATTTGCTGGAGATCACGGTTCGTGAACGTTGAAGTAGCTCCATCGTACTTCCAGCTACGCTTTACTTCCTGATCTCGAGCTGTGCTATTGGGTTGGAATTGGTGATTCACCTCTTGCAGCAGAGTCATTTCTTCCGTCGCGCGTCCCAACGCGTCGAAGGTATACTCAGTCATGTTCGGCTCACGTCTGGTACGAATCAGGTTGCCATCGCTATCGTAGGTCTGAGTAGTAGCAGGTAAATTGGTTTCAGATACGTCGCCTGAACGAACTTCTGTCGCAAGGCCTGTGGCGGGATCGAATTCTCCATATTGCGTTCCACGATTGTGTTTGTCGTACTGCCTGACCAGTCGACCGCTTTTGTCGTATTCGTTCGACGATTCCAATACATGATGATTGTCATCATAGATCGACACGAATGGGTGCATCGTGGTTGCTGAGTAAGAGCGTAGCAACTTGCCGTCTGCGTTTAGATCGGATTTCGAAATTCGAACTCGGTATCGATCATCGTCGTGTGGATTGGGGGATGGAATTAACTCTTCTGCTGGACTATAGGTCCGTAGCGTCGTTGTTTGGCTTAACAGGTCGTATTGCCATGCCATGTGCACCGATGTTTCTGTGTGATCCAAATCATTGTGCGAATCATTGCGGTTAATTGCACCGGGAGACGGCTTGTCGATTTGGTAAGCCTTGCCCAAAGAATCAAAGTGTGTCGTAGTTTTTACGTGCGTCGGCGATATCGAATGCTGTTTAATTCCAAGGTCAGTTATTTCCGGATCGGTATAGCTGGAAATGGAAGCATTGCCATTTCCTTTCCTCTCTGTTTGTCTGACTCGCCCAAGCTGGTCAACTTCATAGCTGATGTGATTCGAATAGGAGGCACTTTCATCTGCTTTGAATCTTTCGTGTCGCAGATTACTGTTTTGGTCATACTCATAGATGGTGACACCCCCGTAAATGTTTTCCGACCTGACGGTTTGACCAATGCCATTCGCCCATGTAACAGTTTTCGAACCTTGGCGATCAATGGACTCAGTTTTGATGAGGCCACCATCGTAGGCTATGGAGTTGGTTGCGACTGAGGCGTTTGGTTCGTCAATATTTAGTGATTCCTGTTCGGACGAAACTCTTAGCTTGTTCGTATGGGGATCAAAAACTTGACGCACCCGCCCACTTTCGTCGTAGTCCATAAACGTGTAGAACGTCGTTGATTGATCCTCGGTTATTCGAGTGTGTGCAATGCGAGTTACGTCTCCAGCGGCGTTCGTGAGATACTCTGTATTTCCACCCACGTTTTTTTCTGATGCTGGATCTTCCTTCGCTAAATTGGATTCCCTAGCCAAGTAACCAAGTGAGTCGTATCCGTAAGCTGTTGCTGGAAGATCCGCGTGTTTTGAATAAATGACATTTCCTGCATAGTCGTACCGGGATTCCGAGTTTGGAAATGCCAAGATTGTTCCGGTATTGATTGACTGCAATATGCTGGTTGGCAAGTCGTGACGCGGGTCGTCGTATTCGTATGTCCGAGTACTGCCAGTTAGAAGGTTGATTTCTTGTTTCACTCGTCCTTGAGTGTCGTGCAAAGAATAGGCTATTTGACTCGCAAACTGGTGCCCGTAGACCGGATCGAAGGTAGTCGCAACATGAGTCGTTTCAGTCCATTGGGCGCGATATGTTGGATCGAAGTAATGCCGAACTAACCCAGGACCGGGCTGATCCTCTTCCTTGAGTTGCCCGTGGGTATAGTATTGATAACTGCTAGATTGCTGCACTGACTCAAATGCAGCGTTCGCAGTGGAGTAATAGTTTGCTCCACTTGCTTGAATAGTCTGTGTCAGCTGTCCTGCTAGGTTGTAAACGCTCTGGGTTTCAACGTCGTTCGCATCAAATGAACTCTTCAGCGATCCGTTGGAATGATACTCGGCACGGGACGACGAAACGGTCGAATATGATACTCCTGTTTCCCCTTCGACCCACGACTTTGTTTCAGACTTAAGCAACAGGCCGCTTGCATCCTGTGTAAATGTTTGTTGGTAAAGGTTTGAAACACCATTTTCAACCAGCTTCGCACTTAGAAAACCTACGTCGTCGTAACCATAGTAGGTATTGGTTGCAAAGCCCGTGAAGTAGGCTTTGGCACCAACTAGTCCTTCAAACACCCCCGCTCCATCCATCGCACCATCATCGAGGGTCTGGGAACGCTCGACTAGTCCGCTATTGAAATATAGAAAGCTAGTATGGAAACCACGCGAGTCACTTGTCGACGATAGTCGCCCCCGTTCATCACCTGAATAGACGTATGAATTTATCGCATCACGAGGATCTGTACTAAATCGTGCGTTGTCCTTAATCTGTCCAGCTTCGTCCAACAAGATACGATCATCGACGCCGCGCAGGGTACGAACACTGGTAAGCCGACCGTCCGTTTGGCGATCATACAAGGTCGTGACATTTATATTTCCGCCTTTGTATCCGCGTGACGGCTTAATCGACTTGGAGAGACTACCAACGGCGTCGAGCCGCGCATTGTCTGTCTCGTATTCAAGTTCCGTTCGGCCGCCCACGTCCAAGGTGTAGGTGATGTTGCCGCGGTAGTCAGACTCCTCGTACTCTGGTTTGTTCTCACCGGGCCAGTGCAAAGGGTCTTCATCGGGCTCATCCTCTTGCTTCTTGAAGCTAAGGTAATCATGCCAGACGCGAGATTCTCGCCATGCACGATCGGATTCGTCAAGGTGATCCGATGCATAGAAAACGAAACCAGCCGCGTCATATCGGTTTTCAAGCTTCGAAAGCGTTTCGGTAGAACCTGATGAGACTCCACTTTGATCCGCGGGCAACCAGGCAGTAGTTCCGTTGGCGGAGCCATTCGTAAAAGTGGACTCGACGAAAATAGGCTGGGCCAACGGAGAGAATGTGGTCGTTGTGCGGAAGAATCCGTCGCCCGCGACCGGCTGCTCTGATAAAGTGTCATACTTCTGTAGATCTGCGGAGTAGACCTCATAGAATCCGGTGAGGTCCTTGCGCTTGCCTTCGGCGTTCCATTCGAGCTGCAAGCCTGCTGGGATGACGTGGTAGACGATCTTCCCGGTCGTGCTGGCGTCAACTTGCGTTGGCTCGTTGCCCGAACCAACATCTTCACCACCAACTTGTACCCACCTTAGTAATCCGGTTTTTAAGTCGGGGAGCATTTGCAAGCGTCGAATGACTTTTTCAGCGGGAGGTGTGCTTGGGGGAGCCGTTGGATCTGGCTCCACCCACGCGGCGGATCTCAACCGACCGTTGTCATAATCAAGCACGCGCTTGCGGTCGATCGATCCTGTGATCGAAGTATTCGCCTTGTGAGTAATTGAAACTAACTCGCCGTCGCTATTTATCTCGAGATCGGTTTCACGCGACTTGGTCACAATCTTGTCGATGTGTCCCGTTGCAGGATCAACTATGAAGTTCGTATCTGTGTTGTCTGAACTACGTAGGGAATCCAAAACGGGAGATTCAAAGTCTTCGACGTTCCAAACAAAGGAGACGCCGCGTCGTAGTGTTGATGTGGCTTGGGTCTCATGATCAAAGTTGATCTGGGGCTGTTCTATTCGATCGATCAAGTAAACATATTCAAACGTTTGATCTAGCATGTGCCGTTTGAAAATGTACTCAGTACCTGTACCATCATCGTAAACAACTTCGAAGTTGGAATTAGTCTTCAATTTGCCAAAGAACGTCGTATCTTGGAAGCCATCGGAAGAACGTGCGTAGGATCCGAACTGCATACTCTTGAGTTCGCCCATATACGTATGGTTCGCTCTAGTAACCTCGGACGCATCAAACATCGTCGGGTTGCCCCCAGGGAATTTAAGAAGGAACCTATCATCTTCTGGTATTGAAGCACTATCACGCTCGTCAAGAGTCAGTGAAGGGACACCAGCCAAGAACCAGCCTTGGCCTAAGAAGTTTCCGTGGTCGCCAACGATCACCGGTGTTTCGCCGGCGCGCTGGACCGTTGTAAAGTTGGAGTTTTCGTCAATCAGGTGAACGAGAAGCTTCCAGTCGTGTACGCCCGATACTTCGTCAATCTCGCGTGGTGAGACATGAATCTGGTAGCGATCGTTTTCCCACTTGCCATAGTCATTGCCATTGGGGTCAGTAACCTGTCCGGTGTTCGGATCTACATCTAGAAGTAAATTCGAATTAGTCATCCTTGTTGGACCATGCCAGTCGAGGTCCACGTAGATCTGGGCTGGAGCTTCGCCCTTCAATTCAACCAGTAATCGTGGGCCTATATGTGCACCGGAAGTCAGCTCGTTATGTTCCACGTGCACCGTGGATGAATCGTAGATCAAGCCAGGAAGAGCCAGCTCTGAGCTACCACCAGATCCGTCTAGTAACAGTGGGTGGACAACTTGGTAATTGCCTGAATATAAGTCTATGTTGACACCGCCGATATTTTGCGTCGTATCCGAGATCGGAGAGTGCATTTGGGTCGTAGTCAACGTGTACGAGGGAGTGGAACCAGGTACGTTCAGTGAGACCAGATTGTCAAAGCCTTCGGTTACAGTAATCCAATCGCGGATCTCTAAGTCAGGGGCCTTTGCGGCAGATTGGAAGACGCTGAACGTTTTTTCGATATTCGGACGCACGCGGAAATGGATTGCATAGACGACCGGATCTCCTTGGAAGTACGGGTCATTCAAGTCGTCTTGGCTAAGCGGCTGCTCCCGATAGTCTTCTTTTTGCCCGTCGGTGAAATAGACGAAGAAATCGAGTTTGGAAGCCTGCTCGGATGCATTCCAGCTATCCGCCTGAGCAGTTGACGTCGTGAGCCTATTCGTGATCTCGATCTCGTTCGTGTAAACGCCATTCTTCTTGACTAGGCTGACGTTGACGTACTTGGGTGTTACGCCTGCTACGCCAATTGGTATGTCAAAGGAATCGCCGCGACCATGTAGGTCATTAGCGCCCCCGTTTTTAAACTCCAAGCCTTCCGGCATTAAATGAATCTTGTCACCATCGGGATCCGCTACCAACTTTTCCAAATCGATGGTGTAGCGAGAAGCATGGTCAGCGTAGATCGGTGCATCAATCTCCATGATATTGACTGGGACATAACGAATCGGATACGTGTCAGGCGCATTCGGTGGCAGCGCGACTTCGAATGAGCCGACGGAGTCGGGAGTATGGAAGCGGTCGCCGCGGATGATTGGCGCATTGTTGGATACGTCGATTGTCAAGTTGCGTGTGTGAACAGGTTCAACGCCAGAAGTTGATTTGCCCAGGAGCGACCTAGGAACGACATCTGTCTGAATGATTTGACGCCCGGTGTAACGAACGACCTGATCGCGTTCGTTGAACTCTCGCAATAATCGCAGAGGAGGAGCTGGCTTGGTCGTAAATCTGCTGTCGCCGTAACGCCTGTCTTGCGCCAGGTAGCGACTGGCTAGGTCACTTGCGGGTGTGAAGGTGATTGTCCCGTTGTCATTGACTCTTACCTTGCCGTAGCCAAGGTCAGCTTCCTCGCCAACGTCTAGGAATCTTCCGTTGTGACGCGCCGTGACGACTAGCTCGTCGTCGGGAGCATCGGAGAGTTGTCGGCGATAATTGATTGATGCGAAAGGAGTGAAGGTGATGGGGTCTTTCTTGGAGATCGTCCAGTCGGATTTGATCTTGAGATTTGGTGCCTCCAATTCGGGTTCGTCATCAATCTCACGCTCAGGTTCTTTTTCAGCCTCGGCGTCGGTCTCGTAGTCGGTGCAGTGCTCTTGAGATGGAACCCAAGTCCAGAACTCGGGACTCTGTGTGACATAAGGCGACTCAGGATTGATCATCGTCCAGTCACCTATCTGAATGAAGTCGACTCCTTCGACTCCATAGGCGTAGAGTTTGTCGACAACTCCCTCAGCGCCCTTGGTGGCATGCAAGGATGGATGCGAAAGGTGGAAATTGGGCCAGGGAATGTTCTCGATCTCGCTGGCAATGTTCCCGAATTCACGGAATAGATAAGGAGTTGGCACCTCGCCGTGCCAAGGTCCTGCACCGACCGATCCAAAGCAGCGGGCGCAGTCCACGGCGACGCCTTCAGACTCTTCCACACCCGTGGTTGAGTTCTTGGGCTGAACGTATTCCTGAACCGTTACTTTGCCATGCCCTGAGGACGAAATTCCGGACGCATTGTCTCCTGAGCCAGGATCTTCTCCGTCTCCATCGGTTACAAACTGGTAGTCGCTGGCTTGGACAGTAAAGCTTTCGAAGGCTTCAATGTCTCCGTCGTTATTCAGCGTAATCGTGAACTGCTGTGTCTCGCCATCTTGGCCCTGGAAAGTCAATATCTGCGAGGCTGCATCAAAGTCTTCATTCTCAACCGCGTCACCCGCAAGTGCAGTAACCGTGGTAGTAAATGGACCCTGGACGTCACCATCGAGTCGCACCGTGACCGTGACTTCACCGACATTCTCAAGCACTTCGATGTCTTCCACCACGATCTGGGCAGTATCTGCGTTCAGGATGGTACCAGTACCGTTGACGAGGTCATAGCTGCCGGAGATTCCACCTCCGTTGACATTCGTGATGATCAAGCCAAATTCTTCGTCACGTTCGACCTTTCTATCGGCACGCACTTGCACCGAGAAGCTGTGCATCTCGCCATCGGTACCATTGAATTGCAGCGTCTCTGTCTTATGAACGAAGTCCCCATCGCCCGAATTTGGGTCATAGGTCCCAGTCGCGCTACCGTCGACCGTGGAAACCTCCACAGAGAGGGGGCCGCCGAAAGGTTGATTCAATTTCACGATATAGTTCTTGGTCACAAATTCCGCATTAGGATCATCCGATACATCCGTCGTGGAATCGGATAGGACCACAATGGATGGTTTGTCGTCATCCACAACGGTTACAACGCCATCGCTAGTCGTGATGCTGGGTTCCCTGCCGGCAGCAGAAAGGTCGTAGAGTTCGATGTGAAAGGCTTCGGGGGCTTCCAGGATTGCGTCATCACGAACTTGGACGCGGAAGTTGACTTCCTCATTTGCGTTGCCCAAGAACGACAGCAAGAACTCGCCTGATTGAAAGTCCTCACCGAACACTGCAGGCTGCGTACCGTCGAAGTCGCCAAAGTTGCCTTGGCTGGCAATGGCGCGGACCGAGAAGGTAGAGTCAACGGGATTATCACCGAGTTGCACAGTGACGTTCATCGTTGTCCAGCCGCCGTCGTGCGAAACAACTTGCTCCAAAGATGCGAGCAAATCATCGGAGCGCGTGATGATTTCAGCACCTGGGTCTATGGATTGTAGTTGCTGCAGATCTACCGAATCATGAAGTCCAATCGCATGAATTGTCATGCCCAGCGTTGAACTTAGTGTCTGAACTTCGTCCGCAAAATCGCCGGCGCCGGGACCATCGGTCAGCAAGATGACTTGATCATCTTGAGTGGTTGGAAGTTGGCTAGCGGCATGGATTGCACCCTGCAACGCTTGCTCCAAGTTACTTCCGGTGCTGATCTGGAGAGCGCGCAGAGCTTGTTCGAGGTCCAGTACACCATCGCCGTCCGCATCGGCTGCTGGTGTGGTCGTTAGTTGTATTCCGGGTGATACCGGATCGAGATCCAGGTGTTGGAAACTGGCATCGAAGGCGACAACGGAAAGAAGCGTTTCGTCGCCCTTTCCGTTTTGAATGAGTGCATTGTTGAGCGCAAGGAGTCCAGCAATCTGTGCGTCGAGCACTGAATCGATTATTCCATCGTTGTTCAAATCTCCAATAGACGGACCGGCATACGCACTACCTGTGCTTTCGGAGATATCGACAACTAGAACTGCATCATCGCCGACGAGTGTTCCAACGCCGCCTTCAACGACGGTGACGTCTACGACATCTAGCGAGGTTTCGTCGTCGTTGAGTATCGTTCCGGTGCCGGTGTAGTTTCCGATAAACATACGACTGGCAAGTGCCGATGGAATACCATCCAAGCCAAACAATTCCATCAAGAAGGTTTCGTCTCGCTCCACAGTATTGTCAAAGGTCGTCTGGACCGGTACACGATTGATTTCGTTGGGTTTACCAGAGAAGAAGACAGTTTGCGTCGTGACGGCTTCGTAATCGCTCGGTACTACCGCGGTTCCATCAAGTGTTCGCACGTCAATGGTGAATCCGCCATCGACACCTGCCGTTGTCGATACTTCGAAGGCAGCAATACCGCCTTCGATGACGGCGATGTCACCAATGGATATCACTGCGGAGTCGTTGTCTTGAATCGTGCTCGTTATCGAGCTTTCCAAGATGCGTGTGCCCCATGAGGGGTCGAAGAGGATTACTTCGAAGGTCTCGTCGAATTCAACGATATTGTCGTGAATGACTTCGACTTCGATTTCCTTTTCAGATTCGCCGATTCCGAATTCGATGATGCCCGCTGGGAATTGCTCGTCCTTGAAGTCCGCAGCTGATGCGGGATGATCTCCGCTGCCAATCACTGTGAAGGCGACTGAGGTTACTGCGTCTAGATAACCCGTCCTTTCAATCGTGTAGCGATAAACCGTATTGCCACCATTTGGATTTTGTTCTGGTTGTTCAGTATCCGAAGTAGACGACGCGTCGAGGTCTTTGAGGTTGTAGAAGGGTGTTAGTTCGAAGGCACCGATGTCCATCTGACCGGGACCTTGCACCAGCGTTGGCGTTCCAGAGTTCTGATCACCACTGCCCCCATCGCCACTTCCATCGCCATAGCCGTCATTCCCGCCATCGCCCCCGCTGTAGCCTCCATCACCACCATCGCCGTAGCCGCCACCGCCGTACCCTCCACCACCGTATCCTCCATCTCCATATCCGCCATCTCCATATCCTCCATCACCGCTGCCACCATCTCCGCCAGAGCCATCGCCGCCGCTCGCACTATCTAAGAACGCACCGCTAAATGCTCTTGCATTGCCAGATTGGTCGGTGAACACAACAACCGGCGCACTTCGGTGATGTGTTGCGGCTTCGTTTGCACCCTCTTGCCACCGTTCACGAGACTTAATGGTCAAATGGTTGTCTTGAACGGACTCCACCATGAAGGTTTCGCCGTCGATCTGTATCGGAAACGGAGTTTCAGGAATTGCTTGCCACTGGTCGATGTAAACGTCCTTGGTCAGCCAGTCCATATCGTGGATCAAATGGAGTGTTCTGCCACCAAATGTCTCAACCTCGCCTGCATTCAATGCTGGGCTATCGGTACGAAGTGGGAAAACGGGAACTTGTCCAGGTAGCCAGATCGTCATGGATTCAAGGCCGGGATCAAGTGGGTAATAGGTTGATCCGTACAAATCACCTTCTGCAAAGAAACCATCGATGCGAATGTCTACGCCCGAGGTATGTGCCGCGATTTCGGTCTCGCGGTATCCACGTACTACCGTCAATTCATCGCCGTTCACTTCGGTGACTAGGACTTGTTCGGATCCATCGAGCTGCATTACAAACGGCACGGCAGGCAATCCGGATGCGTCCGACACTTTCAGCTTCATCGCCTGTTCATTGATATCTTCAAGAAGGCTAGTGAGTGCTGGACGAAGGATTCCCAGTAGGTTGTTACCCGGCGAATCCACGATTCCAGCAATGTCAGAGAGCTCTGCTTGGTTCGCGCTGTTGTCGGCAATGATCGTATTTGCAATTGGTAGGACAGCGTCAGTGAAGATCCCGCCGCCCGATTCGTTGGCTTGATTTTGCGTAATGGTGCTACTCCGGACGCTGGCATCAACGCCATCGGCAATATAGATTCCACCTCCATGCTCGGCCGAATTGTTCGCGATAGTACTATTTTCGACGAACAACGTTCCGCCGTGTGCTGCAATAGCTCCGCCGAAGGAGTTAATGTCGCCCGCGTTGTTACCCAGGAATGTGGAGCGGGTGATTCTTGTGTTGCCAAACGTCGCGATTGCCGCCCCGTTTTTCGCGGAGTTGGCTTGGAAGTTCACTGAATCTGCAAAAAGCGTTCCACCGGAATGGACGCGAATTGCTCCACCCTCTTCACTACTGTTGCCATCGGTAAGAGTAACGCCAGAGATTCGGAGTTCTGCGAATACGTCGAACAGCCTGTCTCCGATTCCAGTGATCGTAGTCTGGTCTGCTCCCGCACCTACTATGTTCACGTTGCGGACTATGTCGAGGTCACCGAATTGAGCATCGTCGTCGAACAACTCAAGATGATCCAACACATAGTTCCCGGCGGGTAACAGAATTGTTGTTGTTCCTGGTTGTGCATTTCCTTCGACGATGGCCGCTCGGAGCGAAAGACCCTGGTGTTGATCATTGGCGGCGATGCCGTCGCCTGGGCGTGTATCGGTAAAGTCCTGCGTGCTGGTGACGTGGAATATCGTGGCTTCAACCGCCCCGACATCAATGCTTCTGGCTGTTCCGCCGTCCGTTTCCTGGTAGCGCTGTTGGCCTGATTGATCTTCGAGAACGCGTACGTTGATGCCCTCGACGTGCGCTTCGGCAGATGTGCCGTACTGTCCACGCTCGACATCTAGAATTGCAGTTCCGTCGGGCTCCCACTCGATGCCTGTTACATACATCATCTCATTGTGAATGCGGATATCTGTTGGCAAGGAAAGGTCTTTGCGACGGAAGCCTTCGACTCGGATCGATTCTTGAACACTGTCAATCGTCTGTGGCAACTGTCCAATGAGACCGTGGAAGCCATCACTTACGCCTTCATTGCCATAGAGCACAGCCATATCGACGACCTGGATTTGCGGCTGAGTCTCCTGGACTCCGCGCACAATCGTAGTCAGATTCCATTCGGGATCGACCGAGTTGATTTGGACAAGTTCGGATCCCATTCGAGCTTCGTGACCGTAGACGCCAAACTTGATCACCGAGTTGGCGGGGTGCTCGACGACTTGGGTACCATACATTCCGCGACGCATCGTGAGTGTTACTGAGCCGTCTAAACGAATCGACTTGTCCGTAACCTCAATGTATTCGTCATTAATCTTTGCCAGAAACGGAGTAGTCGGCAGTGCGTTGACGTTGGACACGCGAATGTTTGCCATCACATGTGGCGCATTGCCCAAGTTGGACCAGTCCAATTTCCTAACCGGGCCAGGGGTTGATGCTGGCGATAGCTCTACTTCTGTTCCGGCATCTCCAAGTGTGTCCAGCAACGCATCGGAATCACCGACGATCGTAGCTTCCGGATCAATCTGTTGCAGTTGAGATAGGTCTGTGGAATAACCAACACCGATAGCCTGAATGTCATAACCGAGTGAGCCGGTGATACTTGCGACTTCATCCGCGAAGTCGCCTGTTCCGAATCCACTCGAAAGGAAGACGATATCGCTCCCTTCAGGCAGCTCCATTTCATTGGCCGTTGCGATGACGTTTTGCAGCGCGGACTCAATATTCGATTGGCCATGAATCGATAGGGACCTGAGTGCCTGCTCAATATCGAGCACGCCATCATGGTCTTGGTCTGCATCGGCACTGGTGAAGATTTGAATTCCATCTTCGGCGGGATTCATGTCGACCGTAGTGGATGAATCAGAGAGAGTCAGAATGGAAATACTGGTCTCTTCGCTTGCATTAGCACTGATGATTGAATTCGTAAGTTCAATCAACGCGGCGATTTGAGCGTCAAGAATGGTATTGGCGTAGGCGTCTCCGTTGAGGTCTCCAACGGAACTTCCGGGGAGTACATTGAGAGCGTTACTGGATATGTCGACTACCAAGACGGAATGGCTTCCGACGCGCGGCGATTCGATCAACGCCGATCCCTGGCGAGCGGATGAAATCGTTGGAAGCGCCGCATTCGCGATAACTTCCAGTGGTTCGATCAGAGTGACTGGATCGACAAAGTTATCTTTCCGTATGGTCATAGCGAGTTCGTTCGACTCGGAGTCGACGATCGCAAAACTGCCGCGGTCAGGCAATACGCCAAAACGGTGCGGTTGTATGGAACCAGGAGTGGTTGGCTTTTCTTCTTCAGGACGCGTGTCGTTCGGGTCCGGTGGATTGCCGATCAAGGCAAACTCGAGTTCCTGCATGTTGGTGACCGAGAACGCGCGTGGGTCGATCGCTTGTAGCGAGTCGAGCGTGGAATCTTCGCCAATACCAATCGCGTGAATGCTCAGGCCAAAGTCATGACGTAGGCTGGCCACATCATCTGCCAGTGCCCTTGGCGAAAGTTCATGTTGTCCTGCCGCCGACTGGGCGCCATCGGATAAGAAGATCAGGTTGCCGTGTCCGCATGCTGTCCCAACATCTTCCACGGTCTGCAAGGCAGCCTGAAGTGCATCTTCCATTTGCGTGTACTGGCCGAGCTGCAGAGATCGCAGCACTTGTTCCACATCGCGCACTCCGTCGCCATCATGATCTGCCAGTGGAGTCGTCGATAGACTGTATTGGTCTGCGCGAGGATCCATGTCATGTTGCAATCCATCGCTATGGAAGGCCACGAGTGAAACTTTTGCCGTAGCACCAACGCCGTCATTGATGAGTTTCTGGTTGTAGGCGATCAAGCCTGCAATCTGGGCGTCTAAGATCGAGTTGTATATTCCGTCATTGTTCAAGTCACCAATGAAATCGTTTGAAAACGGAACCTGCGTACTGGCAGATACATCTACGACGAATACCGCGTCCCGCGTTCCCATTGCGTGAAGCGAGGGTACGGAAGAAGTCTCGAATGCGCCGCGTTCAACGGTAATCACATTGCGCTCATGATCTACGTCAATCACTCGAATGCGTTCTTGGTCGATTCGGGTAATGAACGGAGTTGCCGGCAGATTGCTTGTGTGGGGCAAGACGAACTGATTCTGGCAATGGTCCGCGCGAATAGGCTCTGCGATTCGAAGTCGGCTGTTCTTCTTGTGGGCGACTTGCTCTGAACGTAGGGAATAGGGTTCATTGGTTAGCGGATCACGTAAATCTCCTAATCCAAACTCGCCTTGTTCATGGTGCGGGTTGAAGTCTGTGATGAGCCCACGCTCTACATGGATTTGATTTGGTTCCATGACTGACAAAACACGGACATACTCGTCACCGATGTAAAGCACCATGTCGCTTCCCAGGCCTTCAACGGAATCGAGTGTCCAGATGTTTTCCTCTTTGGTCGAATCTTCAGCAAGAATGAATTCTGGTGCATCAGGCGCGGTTGCGAAGAGGATTGGCACATCGAAGTCATAGTTGTCGCTGAGCTGTGACAACGGCGCGTGATAAACAGCGTATGTCCCAAACTCTGCTCGATTCACTCGAACTATCCCGCGAGCCTCATTGACCGATTCGATCGTCATTAGCTCATCGTTTACGCGAATCACCATTGGCAAATCGGCGACCCAGGATGTGTCTTCTACGTAGAAAGTGCGGTTTGCTGGATTCGCAGCAGCTTGTCCAAACAGGAATGGAGTATCGGCGTCATGTTTTGCTACTTCGGAACCGTAGGAACCACGTATTACGGTCACAGAGTTGGTGCCCGCGTCCACTTCCGTAACCGTCACATACTCATTGCCAATCAGTGCATCAAACGGCACATTTGGCAAGTGATCTACGCGGTCGAGACGCAACTCCGTGCTTCCTGCGGTAGCGTACGAATTCAGGATCGTCGGATAGGTTACTGCCGAACCAAACTCTAGGAGTGCCCCAGAAGGATGCGCTTCTGCTTGCGTATCGTCAGCACCACGCAGTACGGTGATCAGATTATGTGCTTCATCAATGCTTGTGACGGTTACACGTTCTTCACCAATCACGGCTTCGAATGGTGTAGTTGGAAGGCTTGTGGTCTCCACAACTGGAAACGTACTGTTCTCGGCGGCGATTGCCTGAGATATGGCGACCCAATTCGCGTCAACGACTAAATCGAGTTGCTCAGAAACCGCGTATTGATCAGCAAGGCCACTTTGCAATTGTGTTGAATTCGATTCGAAACCGACTGCATCTCCGGTCCCGACGGTCGGACTGGCTGGCAAGGGAAGTACCGTTGGAGTTGGGCCGCCATTGGTTGCTAGTCCATTTAGACGCGGATCTAGCTCACGCATTTCACCTGGGAACCGGATGAATGCACCGTCAGGAAATGCAACTGTATATGTGCCGTCGATACCTCGTTTTACTAGCACTCGCTCATCTACGACATGGTATACCCACATGTCTTCTTCGTGAATGATAGGCTCGCTACCTGGGATGAGCTCCTCATGCATCACCGTGACTTTGAATCCTCCGCTGGGAAGAATCTGGGGATCAAGGACTTTGAAGACGTTGCTCTTATCATCCAAGTCACCGATCAGTTGTGTTCCATACTCGTGGGTAGTTTGCCTGCCTTCTGGGCTCATCACATAGTTGGGGACTCCGAAGCGATCGTTTGGCGCATGGAATCCGCCGAGGCTATAAACCACTTCGGACTCACTTGAGTGCTCAAGAGCGGGCGTGCCATTCAATGCTCGGGTAACGTGAAGAAGCCAGTGATGCGATGGTTCGCCAGGATTGCTAGTTGGGCTCACTTCCCAAGTAACATGACTGACCATCATGTCTTCAATGACAAACCCATCTCCATCCGGATCGAGTTCCGCAAGGTTCAGATTGGCGAAGTCGTCTCGCTTGCGTAGTTCATGGCGAACCTGTATGAGGAATGGATTTGCAGGGAACGCGTTTTCAGGTCCATACCAATCTTGACGGAACCATTGATCTGGGTTGTGAACTCGAACGATCGTGTCCGTAGCACTTACTGGAGCGACCGTGTTTGTTGTTGCGACGGATTCTCGGCTAATGAAGTTTCCGCCGCCGGACTTGATGAACCTAGTATGGATAAGCTGGCCGTTTTCATTGGTATTCTCTTCATCGGAAGCAGGAATCGAAACGAGATCGAAGCCGCGCACATGAGAGACAATGGGACCATCTGTGGTAAAGGCGTACTTGCCAAATGGGTCCGAAACGATGGTGTTTTGCAAGAATAGAATCGGCTCCAATTCAAAACCATAATCATCAAACCAAGTCCGTGGTGGTCCTGGGATATTGGCCGAATTCCATTGCCCAGACTCCGATCTTACCGGAGGCAATTGAGTGCTCCGCCGCAGACTCTCCGTCGGGTGCAATCCTTGCTCTTCTTTTTCCTCCGCGGTCAGCCATGTCACCGGGTACTCACCGTGGCCTACCGAGATCGCAGCACTGTTGCCAGGATTGGATCCCCAACCACCACCCAAACCATCGCGGTTGGCGTGGAAAGTGCTACTCTCAATGACTGTCTCACGAACATGAGGGTCTACTTGCGTGTGGAGAAATGGCTGGATTTCGGTGGCTGAACCATGCCCGAAGAATGTGCTTCCCTTTATCGTAAGAGAACCACCGCGGGCCCAGATCTTCGAAGGAATTTCGTGCATTTGAGCCGTAGAACCGTCTCGACCACGCTGGACGGTCATGATGCCGTCTTCGATTCTCGTGGCCGTCATGATTTCATTGTTAATCACGATGTCGAGGGGCAGAATGTAGCGATCGAATATAGAGTCAGATTCAAGCAGGATCTTGGTTTGCGACTCATTGATGACCATACGGATCGGATCTTCAACGTCGTGCCAGTCCCGTGTTGTCCTTTGAACGGTAACGGCATCCAGATAGGTATCGACCTCCGTAATGGTCATTCGCTCATCGTTGATGATGATATCGATCGGAGTAGGCAGACGAGTGAGCGGAGAAGCGTCAACGAGATACAGGATGTTTTGCCAAGGAGTTACCTCTGCATCGAGCTGAATTGGCAGGCCCAGTGTTTCTCCGAGGTAGTTGTTCTCACTATGGTTGACGATCCCACTGGAGTGCTGATAGTGCTTGCCGGAGTCTACGGTGCTATTGTAGATTTCGACGTTGCCAAAGTCGTTGTAGATACTGGAGCCACCGTAGATGGCGGAATTCTGGAAGAACTGAGTATCGATAATCGTTAAATTGGCTTGCACATCATAGTTGTAGATTCCCGCGCCCCACAGAGCAGAATCATTGTTCTGAATTGTCGAATCGATGATTGTCAAGTCGGAGTTGTCATTGACGATTCCGGCTCCAGCCGACAGCTCAAATTGGCCTTTGTTTCCGTCGATCATCACGCGTGTTAACGTCGCTGAGCCGTGCTTCTCGTTGTACAAGGCACCGCCACCTTGCACGCCGTTATTGCGTGTGAATGTGACGTCTGTGATAGCTGCGTTGCCTGTGTTCAGGATTCCGCCTCCATAGCCTTCCTGGCCTTCATTTTCTGTGAAGAAGGCGTCGCCTTCGACGGTCAGGTCGGCCTGGTTGTAGATAGCAAAACCTGAACCGGATTGCATTTGCGCGCCATTCCAAAAGAATCCAACACCGTCGTCTACCAAAGTTGATCCATTGGCGACGAAAATCGCACCGCCATCTCCGTCTTGACTATCCGACGCAG